>JBLHNW010000163.1:0-7939 GCA_047622205.1 Paraglaciecola sp. | reverse complement strand
AGTTAAAGGGGCCATCTAGATAGGAAGCAACTCTAAACTCCTGACTCTTTTGGGTACTGGCGGCATAATCTGTGCGAACCGTGCTATGACGTGTAGTGGGTTCAGTGCGACCACTAGGTAACAATAATGCTTGTGCCGTCAACATGCCGTCTGCACCATCGGCGCTATCAAAATCTCGCTCGGCGTCAACTTCTCTATCATGATAAGCGGAGACCGAGGTAAACACATAATCACCAAACTCGTAATTGAACTCAAATGATACTAAGAGGTCATCCCGGTAATATTCGGGTTGGGTGTCCATGCGTACTTGTCTCGGATCACTTGGGTTAGTGCGAATAGAGCCATCCAGGTTGGTATTATAAAAATTGTCACGTAGGCCGAAACCAACTGCACTTAGTATGGGAGATAAACCACCATTGGCTAATGCGCCGTCGGTATGACTGGTATTAGGGAATTCACTACCAAGGGTTTCACTATTATCACAACCCAGAACCGGATCTGACTTACACAACACACCTGTTACTACACTACGATCACTGTTCTCTTGAAAATATTCGACGAATAAAAAACCCGTCGCCTTTTCACTGAATTCAAAACTGGTTGAGCTGCGGACAGACCATTGATCTCGCCCGTCAAGCTCATCGAATCCAACATCTTCCGCCAGATTTTCAGTGTAACCATCACGTTTCACAGTGTTAAAAGCAAAGCGCTGTTGAACAGTGTCACTAATGGGAATATTAAGGTAACCCTTAGTTCTTAAACTATTAAAACTGGCAATTTCGGTGGTTAACTCGGCTTCGAAAATGTCATCCGGTCTTCTGGTGATGGAGTTGAGCACGCCAGACGTGGTATTACGGCCAAATAAGGTACCTTGGGGGCCCCTTAAAACTTCAATAGATTCCAGATCGTAATACTCGTTTTGGATAGCACCTGATCTGACATATACACCGTTAATATGCACCCCCAAACCAGGATCGGCCGTGGCGGAAATCGCAGTGTTACCGACACCACGCACACTATAACCAGCGTTGCCTGGGACAGTGAGGTTGGGCACGCCAAATTGAATATCCAAGGCATCTTCAATATTCTGATCGTCTAACATAGCACGACTAAAAGCACTAATGGCGATTGGCGTATCTTGTAATGAAGTCACACGTTTTTGCGCGGTTACTTCAATGACTTCAAGGCCAACACTTTCACTTTCATCGGACTCATTTACGGCTTGAGCAACGTCTTGGGCAAGTGCAGAAAAGGCAAAGGGTAATAAAGCAAAGATACTCAGCATCGGTTTTCTAGTGTTTCTCGCTGGCATGATAGGCTCCCAGTTATTGTGTTTGTGTAGTAATAGTACATTCAGCCAACAGCCGCTTTAGCCGTTACTGAACAATGTGTCAATAAGAGCAATCTATTGACAAATTGTTCAATAGTCAACCTGTTTAGTTATAAATATGTTAATTCATTCGTGGAATAGTTATTTTTTTGGAAGTGAAGGCTTCAATATACCAATATAAACAGGTACTTAGAGGAGCTGTTTGAAGCCTTGCGTTACTGACTTATTGTTAATTAAAAGTTTACCGTCTTGATTGTGCCGCCATCCACGCGCAAGTTTATTCCAGTTATGTTGGATGCAACTGGACTGGCTAAGAAGGCTGTGGCGTTTGCCACCTCTTGTGCCGTGCCCAATCGATTAAATACCGACAGGGCTTGAGCCCGCTTATACAACTCAGGTTTATGTTTTTCTACCCCTTGCCAAAAGCCATTGTCATGATAAATAGGACCTGGAGAGAGCAAGTTAACGCGGATATTTTCTTTGCCTAACTTATGCGCCAGTTGCGAGGCGTAAGAAATAAGCGCAGCCTTCATTGCCCCATATTCGGTTTCAGTTGGCATGTTTGCGCTCATTATGGAGGCAATAGACGCTATATAAACAATGGATGCATCTTTGCCTTTGCGTAAGTGCGGCAGTGCCAATTCGGTGGCCCTAATGTGTTGCATTAGATCGGCCTCAAAGGCCTGTTTCCAGCGCGCTTCACCACTATATTCGTTCATACTGGTGACATTAGATACAAACACATCAAGGCCACCGAGCTGCTCAACAGCAGACTCAAACCACTGGCCAAATGCCTGTGAGTCACTTACGTCTACGGTGGCACCGTAAGCCCTTGCACCTTGTCCACGCCAATCGGCGAGCGCGGCATTTAAGGCCTCCGCTCCCCGGGCACAAGTTGCAACTGCAGCCCCTTCATTAATGAGTGTTTGCGCCGTAGCGTGACCGATACCGCGACTTCCACCCGTGACTATTACGCGCTTATTAGCAAAACCTAATTCCATATCAATCCCCTCATGCCGATGTAATAAAATAGCTAATTTAAACTCTACATAGTATTGTACTATTCGTCAATAAGGTTTACATTAATGTTTAAGTATGTAAAAACATAGCTAATAGTTAATTTTTCGAATTGTTACAGTGGGAATGGAAATGGCAGATAAACGTCAAGTTGGTGTAGTTTTTATGTTGCAGTCTGTGGCCTTGGTTGGTCTATGGCTTACAAGTTTAGCGACTGTTCAGGCCGATGAATTAATTGATGCTGGAAAAATTTTCCAAACTAACTGCGCGGCATGCCATCTAGGAGCTCTGCCCGAGGCGCCTAAAGTAGAAGCCCTTAAGCTTTATCCTCCCCAAAGAATAGTTAAAGCATTAGAGTCTGGTTTAATGAGTACCGCCGGTATGGCTTTGTCCCGAGCGGAAAAGCGCGCTGTGGCTGAGTTTTTAACCGGCAAAACAGTCGCAGGATCTAGCAATAATGCCACCACTTATACCTGTAAAAGTACAGGTCTCGACTTGCCCGAGGCTATGTCTACATTAGCCTGGAATGGCTGGGGAGGTAAAACAGGTAACAGACGACACCAAGACAATGATCCAGGCATATCGCCTGATAATGTGACTGATCTAAAATTGAAATGGGCATTTGCCTTTCCTGATGCAACAAGAGTGAGATCACAGCCTACTATAACCCAGGACATGGTTTACATCGGAAGCCAGGCAGGGATCGTCTATGCAATTGATGCCGAAACAGGCTGCGTACACTGGGAGTACCTGGCCAAAGCTGAGGTGCGGGGCGCGCTTTTCTTACAACAAGACACCTTGCTATTTGGTGATTTAGACGGCAGCGCTTACGCATTAGACGCGCAATCAGGTGAGTTGAAGTGGCGTACAAAAGTGCATCCCAGTCCTTTGGCAGTTATAACAGGTTCAGTGATCGCCGATGAAAAGAAGGTGTATGTACCAGTTTCATCCCTTGAAATTATCCCTGCTGCCAGGGTGGACTACGAATGCTGTTCGTTCAGAGGCGCTGTGGTAGCGATTGATATACAGTCAGGTAAAAAGGTGTGGACCACCTATACAGTAGACGTCCCAAAACCCACCTATAAAACCTCGGCCGGGACCCAGCAGCATGGACCTTCGGGCGCCCCTGTTTGGTCTGGACCAACCTTAGATGTGAAACGTAATTTGCTGTATGCCACCACGGGACAAAATTATTCGACTCCCGCTACCGGAACAAGTGACGCCGTGCTTGCTATGGACTTAAGTTCAGGTGAGATCAAATGGGTCACTCAGGTCACTAAGGATGATGCCTGGAATGGTGCCTGTTCCCGCAACACCCCTAATTGCCCAAAAGAAGACGGCCCTGACTATGATATTGGTGCTTCAGCAATGTTAAGCACAGCAGAGAACGGTAAACAGCTGCTTATTATCGGCCAAAAATCCGGCATGGTGTATGCCTTGGATCCTGACGCCAAAGGTAAAATCGTTTGGAAACGACGGGTTGGAAGCGGCGGAACTATGGGCGGCGTTCATTGGGGAATGAGCACTGATAATCAAAAGGTGTATGTGGGTGTATCGGACTTGCCTACTAAAAATCCATACAACGTTGGCGAACCTCATCCGGGGCTGCACGGTTTAGATCTGCAGACAGGCAAGTTTATATGGCGCACAGAGTTGCCAAACGTGTGTCCCAAAGAGCGTAAGTTTTTGTGCTTTCCCGGCATATCCGCAGCAGTATCAAGTTCGCCAAACTTAGTTTATGCCGGCGGCCTAGATGGCATGTTTAGAATTTTCTCCGCAGCCAAAGGCGAAATTCTTTGGGAGTATGACACTAAACAAGCGGTAAGCACTATCAATGGCGTAAAAGGCTTTGGTGGCTCTATTGAGTCAGATGGACCCGTGATTGCAAATGGCAATATCTATCTAACTTCTGGCTATGATAAGTGGGCAGAAGCACCGGGTAATGTACTGATGGTATTCTCAGCGGGTGGTAAGTGAGTTAGATCGTAGATCTATGGCGTGGGTCATTATGCAAGCGGCACTATGCGGCTTTCTTGAAATTTTCATTTGGAGATAATTATGCATTTTTTTAAAAGCCTAGCGGCGATTTCTTTATCTATGAGCATATCGTCAGCCGGGGCGATAGAAATAGACAAAACAGCCACAATCAAAGATACCAAAACAACAATTATGGGCATCAACCATATTGGCTTGTCTGTGAAGAACCTCGATCAAGCGCTGGCTTTTTATCAACAGGCCACGGGTTTCGAACTTGTAAAAAGGGAAAAAGTATTTGCCAATAGTCATTCGGATGCATTGTATGGGGGGGAAAACCTGGAATATGAAGTGGCTACTCTTAAAGCACCCAATATGCTGTTTGAACTCACCGAGTTTGCCATCAATAAAGATGTAAGATTAAGTGATATGCCCGCCCAAGGCCCTGGGATGACCCATACTTGCTTTCAATCACCAGTATCTGAATCTGGCTATGACAAATTTGTCGCCGCAGGCGCACGTTTAGTCACGCCAGGAAATACTCCCGTTGACTTAGGTGGATACGGCGTAACCTATGCTTATGGATATGATCCAGAAGGCAATATGTTTGAAATGGAGCAACTGGACGGGGAAATTCTGGCTCGCGCCGGATATGACAATGCCTGGCAAGATTGGAACAGCAGCATGTGGATGACGCAAGTTGCTTTTGCCACGCCTGATATCGAAAAATTAATGGGCTTTTATCAAGACGTATTGGGTATTAAACCCTATCGAAAAGCCGAAATTGTCAAAAACCCCAAGATAGATCGTATTACCGGACTCACCGACTCAGATGTGCTCGCTGGTTGGTTCAAAATGAACGAGCAGTCAAAGATGATGGAGTTTTGGCAATTCAAAACGCCTAAAACTGCGGTATTCACAGGAAAGCGCAAAGCAAGTGATTTAGGTTATAGCTATTCCTTAGAAGTAGCTGATATTCAAAAGGAGTACCAACGTCTTATGTCACTTGATGTTGACTTGATCAGTGCCCCGCAACAGGTTGGTGGATTTTGGCAGATGTATGCCAGAGACGTAGACGGCAATATATTTTCACTTCGCCAAGTCATCGAGGCCAATTCGAACTATTCCATTGTGAGCTTTGAGCTACCTGGCTAAGGTCATCGCTACTTGAATATAGTCTGCTAGAAATAGGGCCACAACAGCGAGGATAAAATGTGTTAAAAAATCAATATTCTAACCTAGTAAGAATTCTCTCATATTTGTTGATCGCACCGTTTTTGCTGATGGTCAGTTACACCTTTGCCGCAGTATCGTCAATTGAGACAACTGATACAACTGATACAACTGAGACGATGCTATTAGGCTATGACTCCAAATTTGCTACGTTAAATGGTTTGAAGTTTCACTATGTGCAGAAGGGAAATGGTGAACGAATTGTCTTCATTCACGGATATCCTTTTTTTGCTGCATCCTGGGATAAACTGCTCACTCATTTTTCACAGTCTTATCATGTGGTTGCCCCTGACAATCGCGGATATGGCTTGTCGGCCAAACCTGAAGGTGTTGAAAATTATACAATTGATAAATTAGTCGAGGATGTAAAGGCCTTGATTGAACATCTCCCCGGCAGCCAAAAGGTTAATTTGGTTGGCCATGACTGGGGCGGGCTTTTAGCTTGGGCAGTGGCACAAAAATACCCTGAATTAGTCAACAAAATTGTGGTCATTAATGCTCCACCTTATAACGTCATGCTGCACATGGCTGCCAATAATGAAGAGCAGGCTAAAGCCTCAGACTATATGGAAAAATTGAAAAGCCCAGGTATTGAAAAACTCTTTGAGCAGCATGGTCCAGAAATGCTTTGGCGCTATGGTTTTAATAAATTGTATGCGGGAGGGGATCTTGATGATGAATTCAAGGCAGCTTTTTTTGCTGCATGGCAGCAACCGGGTGCATTTACCTCGGCAGTTAACTGGTACCGAGCGAATATACCGCTATTTGCGGATATCAATGATTCACACTATTGGCCGTCAAAAGATGCGCGAGTAACGGTGCCCAGTTTATTAATATGGTCAGAGAGAGAGAGTGTTTTTGTACCGGCGATGTTAGATGAAATCCCCAAATACGTAGATGATTTAAGTATCACCATAATCTCGGATTCGGGGCACAGTCCCTTTTTTGACAAAACAAAAGAAGTCAGCGCTGCCATGCAAGAATTCTTTGATAAGTAAGCTCAGATTTACAATTGGAAATCCTTTTTATGTCAAAAAATAACAACAAATTAGCCGCACTTAGAGTTTTAGTGTGCTGCATTATTGTTCTAACTAGCGTGCAAAGTAACAGGGTACTTGCTGATCGCCAAGACATGTCTGTTGGTAGCGTTGTTATTTCAGAACTTATGCCAAACATTGACGATAGTGCGATTGATTGGATAGAATTTTACAACACTACGGATACAAAATTTGATCTCAAAGACTGTGTTCTCTCCGATGCCAATTTTGATAAACTTATAGTCTCACAATCTTTGCCTATTGAGGCCAAAGGCTACGTGGTCATTGCCAGTGGACGTGAAAAAACAATCGATGCGCCGGCCGCTTTAAGGCAGCCTGCTTGGGAATATTCTGCGCAAGATTTGCAACTGACCACAGGGCCTGATCAGGTTGAACTTAAGTGTAATGGCAAGTTAATAGATAAGGTCTCTTATAATCAGTATTCTCCAGGCCCAGCTAGCAAATCTCGCGGATGGCAACTTTCACCAAGTGCACTTGATAGTGTCAAAAATGACGACCTAAGTAATTGGTGTTACACAAATTTACCTGTTTTGTCCGAGGATAATTATTATGGAGATGACAAAGTAGCCTCTCCTGGTCGTGAAAATCCGCGATGTTCGAGTAAAGTGTTGCCATACATCTATATAAACGATCAACAAGCAGTGCTCATCAATGGTATTGACTTCATTACTACCTTGAAAATAGCCGAAGAAGAACTAACCCGTGATATCGCAACGGCCGAATTAACGATTTGGGCCATTCGCGATCAGGTTATCTCTCCTGCAATAGCTGAAAAAATATCCAGTTTATATTTGGATAATATTGATCGTCTTTATCATGCTAAGCCGGTTGCCATGATCGATAGCAATCATGCGGTTTGGCATTTCGCCTGGGCAATTTCCAATTTGTATCGCAACGGCAATGATGAAGTCAAAGCGGCTCTACAAACTGCCTACGATGACGCTTTGACGAGACCAGAGACCCTGCCAAGGTTCAGACTTATTGCGATTGATAATGTACAAGGAGAGCAGGTATTGATGGGAGATGCCCATGAAAGAGCGCGTAGCTTTGTAAGAAAACACGTGGTCGTGCCTGGAAATCCTGACTACATTCAAAATTATGAAGAATATTTGGAAAATAAACGTAGCGGTTTGCAGATTTTCTTTATTAATATTCTATACAACACCAAGTCATTTTTTGATGATGTTTTTTAGAACCACTTGCTCATTTCTAGTTTTTCAAAAAAAATATTCGATTAGTAAACGAGGGACTAGATTTTCTGACATTATCGTGTGGCGAAAGTCTATTTCGTGACGATGTGAGAACTCTTTAATAAGTAACCTGAAAC
>JBLHNW010000162.1:0-7964 GCA_047622205.1 Paraglaciecola sp. | reverse complement strand
CAGATATAGGGTAGTAACACATCCCACTTAGGGTCAAAATCATGATCATCTAAAGCGATTTTATATCCCAATTTTTTAATGTATTTACATGCATCCACCAGTTCCGGCGAGAGCTTAACTGTTTCAACTATTTCTATTACTACTTTATTTGGTTCTAATGATGTGGGAAATTTATTTAGCAAGGTGTCTTCGTGGAAATTGATAAAAGCCAATTTTCCATCAGTTAATTCGTCAAGTCCCAAGCTTAAATGACTATTCGCCAATATCTTGGAAGTAGCTACGTCAGGTGATATGTCAGGGAAACAATTGCTTTTCCCATCGCGAAACAAAAGCTCATAAGAATATAGATTTTTATTTCTATCCAAAATTGCCTGGCGAGCTACATATGCAAACATCAAACGTCCTTTCAGGGGTTTAAGGGCCCAACCTCTAATATAGACTATATTCCTAGGCTACCCGTCAATTAACTTTAATTAAGAAACTTGAATTTTATTCTATCGTAACCATATATTAAATCTGGATATTTGGAATTTTTTACATTACGTGTGGTCTATGGTGTAACTTTAGGCATCAAACCACTCGCGAAAAGCAAGTGCTTTTGCTATACTTCGCGGCCGATATGTTATACGAGGTAACTATGAATACAGACATGTGTGCATTGACATTGACCGTCCCTCAGACGGGCAGCATAGAAACTTACATTCAAGCTGTAAGTGGTATTAATATGCTAAGTGCAGAAGATGAGCGCGCGCTATCAGTACGTCTGCAACAAAACGATGACTTGCAGGCAGCAAGAAAGTTAATCATGTCTCATTTACGTTTTGTTGTGCATATTGCAAAATCATATTCAGGCTATGGCCTGCCACAAGCCGACCTGATTCAAGAAGGTAATATTGGCTTGATGAAAGCGGTAAAACGTTTCGATCCAACCTTTGGTGTAAGACTGGTTTCGTTTGCCGTGCATTGGATAAAAGCTGAAATTCACGAATTTGTTCTACGTAATTGGCGTATCGTAAAAGTCGCTACAACCAAAGCCCAACGCAAGTTGTTTTTTAACCTGCGTAAAAACAAGAAACGTTTAGGCTGGTTTACACACGCCGAGGTACAAAAAGTAGCCGAAGAATTAGGTGTTAGCACCAAAGAAGTACTGCAAATGGAGGCTCGTATGAGCAGTCAGGATCAGGCTTTTGACTTATCAGCTGACGATGATGAAAGTGGCAGTTTTGCGCCGGTACAGTTTTTAGAAGATAAAACTGTAGACGTTGAAACAGATGTGATTAACACTGACTGGGATAAAGACGCTTCTGGTCGCTTGTATTCAGCGATAAAAACCTTAGACGAACGTAGTCAGCATATTATTCAAACTCGTTGGTTATCTGATGATAAAACCACTCTGCAAGATTTGGCTGACAAATATCAAGTATCTGCAGAACGTGTTCGTCAAATAGAGAAAAATGCTATGAAGAAGCTGCAAAGCGCAATGGCGTAACAGAGAAGTTGTTAAAAAAGCGCGATATCGCGCTTTTTTATTGTCTGAAATAAACTCCTAAAAACTGCAGCAACCATTTTTTACTGCGCCTCAAATTCTCTCCAACTAGGCACTCCAGGACGACTCAGCAGAAAACTACTCCTGTTTTTCCAGTGGCAACACCCAATATACCCCGCTAAATTCAGCGACTGCATCGTCGCCATTCAGAATGGCAACTTTCAATTTAATACTGCATTTTTTGTTCCGGCTGAGTAATTCGAACTTTCCACTCAAAGACTCAATATTAGATATCGCTCTTGGCTGCATGGTGATGGGTTTGTGGTAGTGGATATTGGCATCCCCCAAGACGATTTCACCCGTCAGGTTTTTTTCTTTTAACTGCAAAAAAATCATTCCCCATCCCGTCAGAGTGGCTAGTGAAAAAATACTCCCGGCGAACATTGTTCCGTGCAGATTGATATTCTTATTTAACGATGCCCGTGTTTCCAGAGTTTTACCGGAGTATTGGTGCAGTTTAATGCCCATTTGTACACTTATCGGAATAGTATCATGCCAGGTTGTTTGCAACTCTTTACACCACTTAGGATGCAACATAATCGTATTCGGTTCGACCAGACGTTTAACCATCTGCTGACGCTTTAGTTTACCCAGCTCATCGGGCGCTTCTTTCTCGGCAACAAAACCGCAACTGGTAAAAAATGGCGTAGAAAGTTCACGGCTATTGGTGACCATTCGCACTGCTCCTTCTGCCCGCGCCACTGACTCCAATGATGACAGCAGCATTTTAGCTAAGCCTTTACCCTGGAAACTTTTTTTAACGGCTATATGCCTTATTTGCGCCTCTTCTGCGGTGTTCATATGCACGCGACCAATAGCGATAACATTACCACTTCCGTCACGAATCATACGATGCTGGCTTACTTGCTCATACTCATCCTTTTCTGACCCGACAGGATAATCCCAGGGTTTTCTAAGCATTTCCCAACGAGCCTCAAAATATCTAGCAAAGTCTTCTTCGCTGCTCGGAATATCTATCTTATACATGAATTGAGTTGCCTCATTGGATGCTCTGCGCTATCAAATTACTGTCAATATCTAACCTACCCATACTACCTCAAAATGCGCTTCTCAGGGGAGTTTAAAGCCGTTCTAAGGGTGCGCTTGGGTAGAAGCATTAGATAGTAAACCATCGTTCGCAGCAAATTATACTTTTATATGAAAAGTGACAGGACCATCATTAACCAATGAAACCTGCATATTTGCTGCATATTCTCCGGTTTCACATTGCACACCATTTTGTCTAACATATTGGACAAGACGCTGATACATTGACAGCCCCAGTTCAGGTGGTGCAGCAGACGAAAAGCCAGGGCGATTGCCCTTGCGGGTATCGGCAACCAAGGTAAACTGCGAAACAACTAAAAGCTGCCCATTTACTTGTCTGATATTGAGATTCATTTTTCCTTGTTCATCAGCGAAGATACGTAAATTTAATATCTTTTCAGCCAGTTTTATGGCTTTATTTTCATCGTCATCCTTTTCAACCCCTAAAAGCAGCAATATGCCATGCTGAATTTCACCTACTAGCTTCGAGTCAACTTTAACATGGGCTTGGGTAACCCTCTGAATTAAACCAATCACCCATTTTCTCGCAAAAAACTCGCCATTGCTGATGTTGCCATACATAGAGCCGCCGTGATTTTAGTCTCTCCGGCGCTATGACCCGATTCCGGCACAATGGTAAGTTGCCCATTGTGCCACTTTTCATTAAGCGCAAAAGCACCTTGAATTTTACACACACAATCATAACGACCATGCACAATAGTACCTGGTAGGTGATTTATTTTATGAATATTTTCGAGAATGAAATTATTCGCAATAAAGCAATGATGTTTAATATAATGGCACTCTAAAACAGCCAGACTGATCGCACGATGGATGTCAGTAATGAGTTCATCTTCGTTTAACTGGCTATGCAAACGGCTGATTTTGGTCTCCCATAGATACCAGGCTTTGACAGCAGCCATTTTGCTAACTTCATCACTAGTAGTAAATAATTTATAATAAGCCTCAACAATAGACAGCCTATCAAGCATGCTTTCAACCGGTTGCAGGAAATCCTGATAATAATCAGGAAACAATTGCGCGGCTCCGCCAGAAGGCTCCAAATACCAATCGAAATCTTCCTCACGACCGAGAAATATACCCCTAAGTATTAGCCCCGTGACATACTCAGGCCCATCAATTGCGGTCAATAATGCAAGCGTAGAACCCCAGGAGCCGCCAAATAACAACCATTGTTTTACCCCCAAATACTCACGAATTTTGTGAATATCACGAACCAATTCACCACTGGTATTACTATTTAACTCACCAAATGGTAAAGACTTACCACAACCACGTTGGTCAAAGCCAATGATCCAATACTTATCGGGGTCAAAAAAACGCCGGTAATGCGCCGATATTCCAGCTCCTGGCCCGCCATGTAAATACAGTACTGGTATGCCTTTCGGGTTGCCGGTCTGCTCAATATATATTGTGTGTTGCTCGCTCACCGGAAACATTTCGCTATGAAAAGGTTTTATTGCTGGATATAGATCATTCATAATGGCTTACACATCGTATTTGTTAATTCATTAAGAATGTTTTAATTTAACCTTTGTAGCAATCAATTATAAATTAATTTTTGGGAGAGAGAAATGTCAGGACAAGGTTCAGGTGGCAACGTAATAGCAGCAATTTGTAATTTTTTCATCCCCGGCTTAGGACAACTTGTGCAAGGTAGAATATTAGCAGCACTCGTTTTCTTTGTGCTGGTCAGCGTCAATTACGCCCTTGCAGCAACCGGGATATTATTTTTTATGGCTATTTTTGGTTTTATTTTTCATGTATGGGCTATTATCGACGCCGCAAAATATAAGAGTTCGTAAAAATGAAAAAATTGATATTGATTAGCCTTATGTGCCTATTGGTAGGATGTCAAAGTGCTTACTATTCGGCCTGGGAAAAAGTCGGTGTGGAAAAACGTGATATTCTGGTTGATCGTGTTGAAGATGCTAAAGAGTCTCAGGAGGATGCACAGCAACAATTTAAGTCCGCTTTGGATCAATTTAGCCAGTTAATTAATTTTGATGGTGGTGAATTACAAGTGGTCTATGAGCAGTTAAAAGACCAGTATGAAGCAAGCGATGAGTCGGCATCCAGAGTGTCTAGTCGCATCAGCAAAGTTGAAAGTGTGGCAGAAGCACTATTTGACGAATGGCAGCTAGAATTAGAAAAATATTCGAGCGAAACGCTGCGTCGTGACAGTCAGAAAAAACTCAAAGATACTCAAAGACGGTATAACAGTTTGTTAAAAGCAATGCGTAAAGCAGAGTCCAAGATGGCGCCGGTATTATCTGCATTGCAGGACAATGTTCTGTACCTGAAACATAACCTCAATGCTAGCGCTATTGGAGCCTTGCAGGGTGAGTTTAGCGGTATCAAAAAAGAAATTGATCAGCTAATCCAAGAAATGAACACAGCAATTTCTCAATCAAATGAGTTCATTTCGAGCATGAAGGGAACCTAAAGTTAAGTGTTTAAGACGACACAGAGTTGTCGTCTTGATCAAATTTATCTTCTGACTTCTGGTTCGAAAACAATTCCAGTACGTGAGTGAACTCTGCGCCTAGTAACACCACTATCCAGGAAAGATATACCCACAAGAATAAAATTGGTATAACTGCCATTGCCCCATAAATCACCTGATAAGACGGGAAACTCGTTACATAATACGCAAAACCTTTTTTTGAAAATTCAAACAGTAATGCAGCTAACAGCGCCCCTGCTGCTGCGTGACGTGGATTAATACGTTTATTTGGCACCAACATATAAATAATGAAAAAGGCGCCAAGAGAAGTAATAAAAGGCACTACTTTTAACAATGCTGTGGTAATCCCAGGCGTATACTCTTCAGCATAATTAGCTAAGCCCACCAGGTAAGAACTAACAATCACGCTTGAGCCGATCAACAGTGGTCCTAGTGTGAGTACCATCCAATAGATAGCAAAGGTAAAGATGATTGGCCGCTCGTTTTTCGACTTCCAAATTCGATTCAGGGTTTTATCGATATTGGAAATAAGCAACAATGCCACCACCACCAAAGATAAAATTCCAATCGCCCCCATGCTCGAAGCGTTTGCAACAAATTCCCCCATATACTGCTGAACCTGATCCCCCGCGGCGGGAATAAAGTTGGTGAAAATCAATGACTCGAGTTCACCTCGTACTTCAGCAAAAGCCGGAAATGCTGAAAGTATGGTGAAAAACACCATAATAAAAGGCACCAAAGATAACAGAGATACATAAGCCAAATGTCCGGCCGACACCGTTATACGGTCATCCTGACAATGGCGTATAAAATCACTTAAAAAGCCTTTTATCAATGGCCAATATTCGCTGGCTACACGCCCGATACTGATTTTCTTATCCATGCAATTTATTTAACATATTTGTAAACATTAACTGCTAGTCTGCTCTAACACCCAACATATGGCAAATAGCGTAACTCAGTTCACTGCGGTTTAGGGTGTAGAAATGGAAATCACGAATGCCTTCTTTAGCCAGCACTTTAACCATATCCATGGCGATACTTGCGCCCATTAAGTTGCGTGTGGTTTGATCATCCACTGCGAGTCCCTGGTACATTTTATGCAGCCAATTAGGTACGTGAACGTTTGTGAAACCTGCGAAACGCTGTAACGTTTGATAGTTGGTGACAGGTAAAATACCCGGCACAATATCCAAATCAATCCCTGCAGCCGCCGCTCTATCACGAAAGCGCAAAAACACCTCAGCATCAAAGAAAAACTGACTGATAGCCTGAGTAGCTCCTGCATCGGCTTTGCGTTTCAAATTCAATAGATCAAACTGGCTGTTTGGTGCCTCTGGGTGTTTCTCTGGGTATGCAGCAACTGCAATATCAAAATCAGCGACCTCTTTTAGCAGCGTGACCAGATCCGACGCGTAAGATTGCGGTGTTTCGACCCCTTCAGGCAAATCACCACGCAGTGCCACAATTTTTCGAATGCCACTGGCCCAATAATCTTTTGCAATTTGCACCAATTCTTCACGGGTTGCGTCCACGCAAGTTAAATGTGGAACCGCAGGTATTCCCGTTTCCGCTTGAATGCGCTTAACCACATCATGGGTGCGATCCCGTTCACCGCTATTTGCACCGTACGTTACTGACATATACTGCGGTTTAAGTGGTGCAAGACGCTCTACAGATTTCCATAAGGTGCGTTCCATCTGCTCTGTCTTAGGTGGGAAAAACTCAAATGATACATTTATATCTCGTATCTCAGACAAAGATTGATTAAGCGCATCAATACCACGCGCATAAGACACCATGTTAACTCCGTAAAATTCTATTTAGCCGTTTAGACGTCCAAAATAATCGTTACAAGAGTAGACGTCAAGATGTTTAGCAGTCTATCGTTGATTTTTGCCCCATAATGTTTAGACTTTCCGCTTATAAGAAAGACAAAGGTGAGTGATAAAATGGTAAAAACAACTAAATGGAACGGCGAATACATTCATCCTTATGCAGAGCACGGTAAAAAAAGTGAGCAAGTAAAAAAGGTCACAGTGTCCATCCCACTCAAAGTTCTCAAGGTATTAACCGATGAACGCACCCGCAGACAGATAAATAATTTACGCCATGCCACCAACTCCGAATTGTTGTGTGAAGCCTTCCTGCATGCCTTCACCGGACAGCCAGTGCCAAATGATATTGATCTAGCAAAAGACAACACTCAACGCATTCCTTCGGAAGCACGTCGCCTGATGTTGGAGATGGGCATAGAGATTGAAGAAGTAGAAGACTAGCTTGTTATAAACGCCAATTTTAGAAAAAATTGGCACCCACGTAGCCTCAGATTGGTGTATATCTATGCCATCTAGATATAGTCGATTCTGCGGGAGTTTGAGGGAGCCTAGGTATTGTTATATTGGCACACATCTTAGGCATAATCATATTTACCCCCTTTTTGCAGAGCCCTTTGATATGCCGGCTGAGCATGAATTCGCTGAACATACGCAATAATATTCGGATACTGTTTAATACCGCGAGACGCGCTGGCTTCCAGTGGAAAACTCATTTGGATGTCCGCACCAGATAATGAATCACCTGCAAACCATTGATTATGTCCCAAGTGCGCTTCGATATATTCCATGTTGGCCTGAATATTGGGCCCAAAATATCCTTCCATCACTTTATCAGCAATTTTGTTCGCAATCATTTTGACATAAAACGGTTTGGCCTTGGCGCGCACCTTATCAAAAACCAATTTAGCTACCATTGGCGGCATCAGAGAACCCTCTGCAAAATGCAACCAATAACTATATTGACGATGGGCTTCTGTGCCGGCTTCGGGAGCCATTTGGCCGCTACCATAAGTGGAGCTTAGATATTCTATTATCGCTCCGGACT
>JBLHNW010000161.1:0-7980 GCA_047622205.1 Paraglaciecola sp. | reverse complement strand
TCGCCCTTTTATGCAAATGGTCACCTAACACTCCATTCAAAGCTGAGCGTAAAGTTTCATTCGCAGGTAGTGATTTATCTTTAAGTAGAACGTCACTGATAGCAGCAAGTGGAGCATCTATTGTAGTGCCGACTAATTCGGTAATATTACGTATGTTTTTATACACAAAACTGGCAATTCCGCCCGCTTGCTGTTTTTTTTGAGAGCTAGGTAAACCAGCAATGTTGTTGATGGCTTTATGCACGGATTCAACAGTTTCACAGACATTAACCACGGCTTCAATTGCCAGACGACTGATGCCTTGAAGATCAGAGATTGGTTTGTACTCAGTTTGAACTGTTCCTAAAGATTGAGTTAAATCATTATCTTCGGAATATTTATTGGGAATGGACACGTGTTAAGTTACTTTTTAGCCTTGAGAACTTACACCATAACAATTTTACGCACAGATAATTAGTAATTCTATATGCGATTGATCTGTTCTTTGTAGTTGTGGCACACTCGCAGGCCTTTCAAATTCTTGAGAAATTGATGAAAACACAAGTTGTATATGCGTTTGCCTCGGGCCAAATAGCCAACCGATTCTTAAACACTTTGAAGTTCTGGAGTGTGGCTGACGTTGACGCAAAACTTTATCGTGGCGGGGAAATGGTTCTGGTGTCGTATCGCTTTGAAGGCAAAGGTTTCGATGTAACCTGCTCTGAATTAGACGACTTAGCAGGCACATATGAGGGGCGCGAAGTGTCAACTCGATAAGTTATCTGAATTTCAAGTAATCAGTGCTGTCCGATTCTAATATTTTCCACTATCCCCTACCGAAATGAGTTTCTAATACGGGAATGTAATCATTAGTACGCCACACATTATCCCAAGATCGGAACAAATTGTTTTTGGCGAAAAATTACTTGCTCAGTCTTCTTGACTCATAAAAACTTAAACCTTTTTAATTTGCGACTAAAATTAGTTTTGTAACAGGCAATTGTTAAGGTGAAAAGGTGGATACATTTGACTATGTGATTATGACCGTTGGTGGCGCACTGACTATTATCGGTTTAATTTTATTTGTTTTAGGCAAAAAGGAAGGCGGCAGCAACAACAATGTTGAAGGTTTTGGCATAAAACTCAATGTTAGTAACCCTTCAATCATTCTTATTGTATTTGGCGTTGGTTTGTTATTGGTGCCCAGATTATTGCCAAACAACCGTTTACAAAATGAATTTGAGCCAGGCCCTCGTTATGAGCAACCGGCTAAAAAGGACGAAGTTTTCGTCCCAGCAAAAGAGCCAGAGCAAGAGCAAGAGCCGCAGGCAGAAGATTATATTTCTCCGGTTCCCCCTAGTGTTTTCTTTCCCAGGGGAATGTGGCATCTGACAAGTTACTCAGAGTCTGGGCAGGATCTATCTAATAATATCAATGGCACTATTAATTTCACCCGACAATCTGCGCAAAGTGTTGGCTGGGTGTCTAATTTTAAAGTGAATGATGAATGGGGTAATTATATTGGAAACTACCAATATCAGGGCTCAATATCCACTGACGGAAATTATTATAGTATGTTAGTGGTTCGCAGTAATGATCCCAATTTTATTCGTCAGGGGGCAATTGCTCTAGAGTTATTAGCCGAAGATGGTGGCGTGTTGCATATGAGATATCTTTATCTAGGCTCAGAGATTCTTGTACACTTTCGCCAGTAGTGACGTTATCGATGATTTCTTGAACATGATACCAACTCATCCTAATAATTGCCCACTCAGCGAGATTTAAAGACTGCTAATCAATGCGTTTGAATGAAAGAATAGTGGTTCTATTTTGAATTCATGCAACGCAGACTAGCTGTTTTTAAACCTCGCCCCAAGCGAATGCACCAGCAACTCTCACTCTTCGTTATAGCCCTTCGAAAGGGAACAGCCATTCCTTCAGAGCTATGCCTCGATTGAAAGTCGTTGGACACATTCTGAGTAGGTAATTGTTAGGACTGGTTGGTATTATTGCATCTTTAGAAGAAGGAGTCTGGGGTACGATGTACCCCAATATCAGTTAAGCCGTCTTCTACTATGCTTAGGCTAAAGCTAAAGCTTGGATTTCGCCTAGGGCTAGCTCAATTTCCTGTTCACTGTTAATCAGTGAAGGGGCGAATCTGGAATAGCTAATGCGATATGGCGTGCTACTCATGATAATGCCTTTGTCATGCATAGTTTTTACCACAGCCTCAGATGTCATTCCTTGTACATCAAAACAGACTAATCCCGATGAAAGTTCATTACTGGCCGGAGTATATAACTTCACATGAGACATTTTAGCCAAGCCCTGTTTTGTTTGCTGATTTAATTGGTGAATGCGTTTTTGCACATTGGCTTTTCCCAATTGTAGATGCAGTTTAAATGCCTCAGGTAATGCCCAGCGGTGCTCAAAAGAATGAAATCCGCCCGGAGACATGTGTTCACCAACCGGCACTTGGTCCTGAGTCATGCCACCCAACCATACATCGTAAGACGCACTAAAACTGGGTATCACCGGCTCGCTTTGGGCCCAGGCTTTGTCATTTCCCCAGACCAGTCCTGTGCCTCGGGGGCCAAATATCCATTTGTGGGTACCAGCGATAAAAAAATCGCAGCCCAACTCGCTAATATCCTGGTTTTCAATGCCAAAGCCGTGCACACCGTCTACGCAAAATAATATTTGCTGATGGGCTTTGCGTTTCCTGTTGAGTTCGCTAATGGTGTCTGCCATCGCTCTAATAGGCAGTTTTACACCTGTGGAAGAATGTACCCAGGTTGCAGCAAACACCCGAGTATTAGGGGTAATTGCTGCCTTGATTCGCCTAAGGACATCATCCACACTGACCAGAGCAGGGTTTTCATAAAGGGCGATACGTTTTATTTTGGCACCAGTACGATTCGCTCTGTGTGCCAAAGACATATCGGTGGAATAGTGATCATGGACAGTCTGTAATACTTCATCGCCAGGCTGTAATTTTAAGCCACTATAAACGAGGGCCAGACCCATCGTTGTGCTGTCGGTTAGGGCGATATTCTCGCCTTTGCCGCCCATGTATTGTGCCGCAGCACTGGAGATATCCCGGTCGATGGTTTGAAAGTGGTGATGCCAATAATCCGAGGGGTTTTCATCAAATGCCAGACGATGTCTTTCGATAGCATCAGATACCGGTTTTGGGTGGGACGCTAACAAAAAAGTCGATAACTGAATGTATTTTCGTGTCAGGGGAAACAAATCACGTAAAGCCGTCCAGTCCCCTGGTTGAATGTTCGCAGTGCCAGCAGCTGCACTTGATGGGGCGCCAGCAGCTGCAACTGGTGACGCGGCAAGTACTGCACTTGGTGCCAATAAGCCTGCCCCGACGCTCAAGCCTAACCCGTTTAAAAATTCCCGTCTTAACATGTATTTATCCTATTTCTGTAACGCTACGTTAGTTAACGACAAAACTCCGCATAAGCGCTTACTTTAAAGCCGATTTGTTATGCTATCTGAGTTTATGTCAATTTAGTGGGTCGACTTAGTGTAGTGTATGAAAACGAAAAGTGCCTTTTCATGAGTGATGAATATTCGCTGTTGCTAATCCTGAAGTTCTGTCGATGTTTGATTTGAGATAGGGAGATAAAGTGTCAATTTTTACCACCATGTCTGTAAACCGGCTGCGAAAACTATCCAATACCTGGTGAAGAAAATGAAATGGCGAATTGTTCGATCGGCAAAAAGGAGTGCTTGGGTGGCTGCAGCACTATCATGTTTGTTTAGCCTGGCCGCCTGCGCTGATAGCACTACTGATAGAACCATTGAAAGCCAGATCTCCGATCCGGCCCAATCTATGGCGGATTTTTGTAAGTCACTTCCTCGTGCTGAATATAAGACATTAGAGCGGATAAAACATAACAGTGAGTGGTTTGAGGTCTATCAAGTTGCTCCAGGTGTTACTGCTATATATGAACCTCACCAATGGCAGGAAGTTATTTCTTATCTTATCGAAGGAGAAAACGCGGCCCTGGTGTTTGATACCGGTAATGGCATTGCTGATTTAGCCGCAGTGATTAATAAGCTCACGGATAAACCCGTATCTGTATTGAATTCACATTCCCATTATGATCATGTTGGTGGTAATTATGCATTTGGAAAAATCTATGGAATGGATACGCCTTTCAGTCACAAACGGCAAAAAGGGATTGCCAACAAGGACATTGCGATAGAAGTTTCTGCTGACGCCTTGTGTCGTCCTTTACCTTCGGGTGTGAGTGAGAAATCTCATTTAGGACGCCCCTACAAAGTTACGGATTTAATTCAACACGGCAGTGTTATTGATTTAGGCAAACGTCAATTAGAGGTTATTCATGTACCCGGACATACTCCTGACGCTATAGCCTTGATTGACCGTGAAGCTGGCTTAATGTGGACCGGTGATAGTTTTTATGCAGGGACAATTTGGCTATATGCACCTGAGACTGATTTAGCAGCATACGCTCAATCGTTACAAAAAATGGTTGCAGAAGTTCCAAACCTAAAGGCCTTGCTACCTGCACACAATACGCCTTGGGTAGCCCCGCAAACGTTACTCAGAGCTCAAGCGGGTTTTACTGCAATGTTGGCCGGAAAGGCACAAAGAGTGGAACAGGGCGATGGTATGGTCGAATATCATATTCCTGGTGACAAAGATTTCTCATTCTTGATGCGAGATGAGAAATTACCTTATTCACAGTACAAATAATTAGCGGAATAGGCGTAAATTAAGCGAGCATTTATATTGGCTTTTAATAACATCTTATTCATTTATTTCTGCTATCGCTCTGAAACATTAGCTCAATAGATCGAGGTCCTGTGGCAGTTGTGTTTGCAACTAATGACGAACATAATGTCAGTATATTAATTCATCCAGCAGTTAAATATGCATTTTGACTTCAATCAATCTAATAATTTCGACTCAATTGAACAACAGTATCAACTTGATAAGCGGGTCAGGATAGATCAGGTATTAGCTTCATCTCAAGCAGAAGCGCTTTGGGATACAGTAAGTAAGTTGCAATATACCCATACGTTTTTCCAAAATGGAATAAATGAGTCTATTACTCGTCAACAATTGCAGGATATGTCACCACAAAATAGACAAACATTCTTTAAATCACTGTATACCGAGGCGGCAAAAGGTGTTGGTTTCTTCTATGGTAGACACCCCTTATCGTCAAGTGCAAAGGAGGATGAAAACCTACTATCCAAAGTATTCGACTGGCTAAATGCTGCTGACACTCTGGAAAAGATAAAAACAATAACGGGGTTCGATGATATTACCAATGCTAGTGCTCAAGCCACTCAATATGTGCCTGGTCATTATCTTACCCGACACAATGATGTGAATCCCCAAGAAAAACGCAGGGTGGCTTATGTTTTAGGTCTGAGTAAACACTGGCATCCTGACTGGGGAGGTTTGTTGCAATTTTATCAAGCAGATGGCACCCCAAAAGATGCCTGGGCTCCAAAATTCAACAGTTTGGCTTTATTTGATGTCAACCACGTCCATGGAGTCAGTTATGTGGCACCCTACGCCACTCAAGCCAGATACTCCATTACTGGCTGGTTTAGGGCCGATTGAATTGTGTAAGATACGTTACCGTTAATGCACTATTAACCGGGTATCTCCAATGTTAAATCATAGCCGGAATATTTGCGCATATTGATCACCCTATCCCCATCCAATAACCAATATTGGCCTTTAATACCATGTAGCGTGCCGCTGAACTCGCCCTCCTTGTCGAGGTTAATCGATTTTACTTTATCCGGGTATTGTTGCACCGGATAAGCAATATCTACGGCTGAGGTATTGAGGATATCAATAGCCTGAAATCCATATTCATTAATTATTTCGTCGAGATCATCTTCGACTTGCTCAAGTAAGGATTCCTTCAAAGCTTGCAAATCAACCTTATCAGCCTGGCCCTTTAGCATAGTTCGCCAGTTGGTTTTATCGGCGATGTGTTGTTTAAACGCAGTTTCAACTAATCCACTGGTCAAACGATTTTGTACACGCATGACCGCCAGTGCTTGGGTTGCACCTTGATCCAGCCAGCGGCTCGATACTTTGTTGCTTACATGCCGGGTGATCCCAACTTTAACGGTTCCGGTATTGGCCAGATAAACAAAATGATCAGTCAAACAATTTGCCTCGCCCCATTCTGGCTCACGACAGGTGCCCGCATCGTAGTGGCAAAGTTCTGGCCGCATGATACACATATCACATTGGGCCAGTTTCATCAGGCAGCGGTAACAATAACCCTGAGCAAAACTTTTTTTGGTTTTGATGTTGCAATTAATACAATGTATGGCACCTGCATACTTCACACGCACATCGCTTCCAATCAAGGGATTCATATCGATCAGCGACTCGCCGACGGGCAGCTGATATTGGGCCAGATTGGCATCGTCTGTGTGTACCTGCATTTTGCGGATATTGCCCTGGTAAACTGTCATATATAAATTGATCCATTAGCGTTAAACGCATTTTATACACTTAATCCTTGAAACTGCATGTTTGTTGGCGACGGTCATTCGCGGCCGCCGTGCAATTCCAATGATTTTCGATATAGTTGAAATTCTCGCTTCACTATTGTGACAGTAAGCACATTAAGTTTCACTCGCTTCGTTAAAATCTCCACATAATCGATCGTTCTCGTATTTTTCTTCTCTAGACTCTAACGTCGTCGAATGGGTATTAATCGTGTCTTAAAATGCCGTAAAAAATATACCGAAGTTGGATAAAATCGCCTAACGTGTTCCCAACGTCAACAAAAAACACGATAAGTTCCGTACAAATTAATTATTTATTATTTTCCATATTAAGCTTTCCTTAAGTTTTAGCTTCTAAAGTTCCAGCATATTCAGTGTTAAGGAGTTAAGAAGTATGTCGCAAACTGAACAGCTTAAGTATGAAACGTATAACGCGGTCAAGTCTCCACAAGAATGCTCGGGTGACTTTATTTTGGCCAACGAGAACTGTGCTAAACGTGGAGAACTACAGTGCTTCATTCAGTCAGGATTTGCTCGTGAATATAACGCCAATGTTAGTGAATTTATGCCCCAGTTAATGGCGGTTGAATCCTTGGGTATAAAGGCAGTTTTGGGACTGCGTTCTGCCAGAGAACCTTTGTTTATTGAACAATATCTTGATGACCCAATTGAGAACTGTTTTGCCGAAAATGCACCGGTATCACGGACTGAAATACTGGAGATAGGCAATCTGGTTTCTCACAACCGACTGCATACCACGCGCTTATTTATGCTTACTGCAATAAGTGCCATTGAGTCAGGTTTCCGTTTTTTGGTGTTTAGTGCAACCGGCAATGTTGCCAAATTGCTCAATGCTTATGGATTACCACTAACTCTGCTGCAAATAGCCGATGGTAATAAATTAGGAGATAAACAAGGCAATTGGGGTAGTTATTACCAAACCGATCCACAGGTGATGGCGCTGGATTTATCTAACGTAACTCAGTTGTGTGCAAAAAACCCCTTGATGGGACGCATGCTTACTCAGTTGTCGCGTCATTCTTTTGCACTGTAGCGGAGCGATTTAATGAATTTACTCGATACATTGCCACAACCCAATCACAGCACTGTTTTACGTTTAGCCGACAGTAAGATAAGCAAGGAGGAACTGCGCAGACGCATTAATCATTACAAACAACGCTTTGAAGAACTAGAGGTATCGCGTGTTGGCATGATGTTATGCAACGGACTTGATTGGGTTGCGGTGGATCTGGCTTGTATGGAATTGAATATCTGTTTGATCCCTATACCAACATTTTTTAGCCCACAACAAGTCAGCCATAGTCTAAGTAGCGCTGCCGTGCAAATTTTCATTTGTGACACTGATAACTTGAGTGAAGATTTACAAGATAATATGGCGAACTTAGCCAGCCATTATGATGAGCAATCAGGTCCTTGTTGGTATTACCTGCGAAGTCAAATAGGCAGTGAGAT
>JBLHNW010000160.1:0-8008 GCA_047622205.1 Paraglaciecola sp. | reverse complement strand
AAACTGACTCTTCCACTTAATATTACCCCAAAGTGATTTTGCTGTGGTGCCAATAACATTGGCAGATTGGCACCGATAACTTTATCCAGGGCATTGTGGCGTCCCACATCTTCTCGCACGTCTATTAAATCAGTGTAAGAATCGTTTGTATTCTGAGGAGCAGCCAGAAAAAGCCCAGCACCGTGATTACCACCGGTCTGGGCAAACACGTCTTGTTTTTCTCGCAACGCTGCGGCCAGAGGAAAGATTTGCTGAGGGATCAATAATGGCTTAAGTGATTTTTCAGATTGTGGCAATTTATCTAAGAGGGTTTCGATACTTTGTTGTCCACAGACACCACAACTTGAATTCACATACTCCAGACGTTGGTGTTGTCTGGAATCAACCTGCACATTGGGTACTAGTGTCACTAAAACCTGATTACTTGTACCTTGTTTTAAATGGGCAATACCGGTATGGACCACACTTTGGATATGACTTGAACTAGCGACTAAGCCGCTAGTATGCAACCACCCTGTTACCATATTTATATCATCACCAAGGCTGCGCATAGTGATCATCAAACGCTCGGGTTTTGATGGCGGGGAAATTTGCTGCTTTAACCATATTTCTAAGGGTTCTTCAGACACAATAGCGTCTTCACATTGAGCGATTTTCCAATGTAACGAAGACTGTTCTTGAGTCTGTTCGATTTTCGCTTTACTAACTAAAAACTTTTTTACCGCCTGCAAACTAAACTGCTCATTCTAAATTGAATTGCTCTAAGTCTAGCTCAGTTCAAGTGCGAAAGTCCTTAACGAAAATATCTGATTACAATGGGATCGCGCTCAGACCTAGAATAAATATCCAGCCTGCAAAAAAAAATTTCAAATTCTTAGCAGAAAAATGCAGCACCAAACGTTTGGCTAATACCCCCCCAATAATCGCCCCGGCCCCGGCAAACATCACCACCGGCCAGTAAATAGCCTGAGTTTCAACAATATGGAAAGCCACCCCAGCCCAGACGGTAAAGGCACTTATGATCACTGCAATAGCAATGGCAAAGGCAATATTAAAACGACGCATGATAAGGTAAACAGCCACTAACTCACCTACCCCAATCGACAACCATGCTGTTATTCCACCACCCACTAGGGCAATAAGAGGCAATAAACAAAGATCTGCAATGGACAGATGATTATTGAATCTATCATTTTTTAGCAGAGGGATAGTCGCAAAAATAGCCAGCGCCAGAACAATAGAGAATATCCCAAACCCTGTATGCAGAGAATCAGGCTGACTTATGTGAGCAAAAAAATGCGGATTAAATTGCACCAGTAACAGACCCAATACTGACATGGGAACAGTCAATAACAACACCTTACTGATACTATTCCACTCCAGCGACTGTTGGTGCTCCTTTCGGTAAAATGCCCACCAGGTCAGCGCACCTGCAGTCATGCCACAGCACTGGATAGCAAAACTGGTGGCAACCGAAGTAAGGCTAGAAAACTCCAGTTGATTGAAGAATGGGACAAACACCACACCACCACCCGCGCCAGTGGCATTAGCAAAAATAGCGCCTATTACACCTAAAAAGGCAAAACCACCGTAGTCAAATAATAATGATAGTGGTCTTGCGCTTGCGAAAAAAATCGCCAGCCAGATTAGCAGTAATGTGACACGAATATATGTGAGGGAAATTTTTGCAAACATCAATAATGAACTACCTTTTACACCAGTTGAACTTTGCTAGAAAACATTATTCTAGCAAACTTAATAATGGTAGCGATTTCCGCATAATGTTTTTTAACATAATAAAGACAAGCATTCAGTTTGCCCTAACACATATGGTTTAGATCAGAACTTCAATACATTGATCTCTTCATTACTGAGTTTACCTGCCAACGCGATTTCGTAAACGTGTTGAATTTTCTCAGCGCCGTTGTAATCTCTAATATTAACCTTGTCAGAAACCAGTGCCGAGAAACTCTGCCAGGCTTGTGCATAGCGCTGGGCGAAACCTGCGTATCCCCATTCGCCGGAGCGCTTCTTCACCTGAGTTGGCGCAAAGAAAAACTCACTTTCCAGATGCCCTCGAGGTTTGTCCTCTTGTGCCTCCACATCGGTGGAACCAATCAGAATAAGCTTGGCACCCAATTCACTCTGCAAGCTTAACAACAAGGTTTTATTACCCGCGAAATCCAACACCCAGCTTGCGTCATCTTGAGCCAAGGTTCCAGCTTCATCATAACTCAGTACCTGGTCGTAACAGCCCATGTCTTGTGTAAAGGCTTTATTGCTGGCAGAGGTAAGCCCTATCACCTGGTAATCTATTCCTCGCTCGGTTTTATGCTTCATTAACAAATGCGCTGCGCCATAAGCGGTTTTGCTTGAGGCACTGGTAAGTATGATTTTTTTTACGTTTTCGCCTTCGGCTTGGGCAGCTAACAAACTTTCACCCACATAGTCATCCAACACAAAGGAGGTCATAAATAAGGGACGGTAATTTAGTTGCCAGGCTTCTCTATCAGAGCGATAACCGGGGTCTGTGGCACAACGCACGTAATTATCATAGACCGGGGAGATACTTTTGCGCTTTTCACTAATATCAAAAAAGTGAGTCGATGAAGTTTTACCTGCGGTAATCAGTAAATGTGACGCCATAGGCAAATAACCATAAACTTTTTCACCCACCTGCACATCAAGATGTTTGGATGCCACAACAGTTGCAAATCCCCATACCGGAACTTTACCCCAACCTTCATCAGCGGCGAAGAAACCCCAATAGCCCATTTTTTCACCAAAAATAGCATATGTTATGTTGTTGGCCGAAAAACCAAAGGAATAAGTCTTTAATAAGACCTGATTGTCCTCCAATGCGGCACTATCAATTTGCGTTTGAACAACTTTCGTTTGACCAACATCGTTTTTGTTTATCCAAATTTCTGTGACATCTGTGTAGGTATTTGACATAAATAATCCTATTTTTCTTTTAATATCTGCTAAGGTAATGATTAGTCAATCATATGTTTTTACACAGCTTTTGCCTTGTTAAAAACATCATTTTTTTGAATACCTGGAAATAACGAGAATTGATTTATGTCTCAGCTTGATACCCCCGATTTCGATATTATAATATTTGGTGCCAGCAGCTTTGTGGGACAAATTCTCACGCGTTATATGTTAGAGCAGTTTCCTGTTGAAAATGCCCTAAAATGGGCTATTGCAGGACGCTCAGAAACTAAATTAGAAGAGCTAAAACAATCACTTGGCAACCCTGGTGAACACCTTAAGATAATTGTTGCTGATTCAGCAGATGAACATAGTTTAAAGCAGATGTGCGAAGCAACCAAAGTGATAGTGTCGACGGTAGGACCCTATGCACTATTTGGTGAGACTCTGGTGAAAACCTGTGCGGCACTAGGTACCGATTACTGTGATTTAACCGGTGAGGTACAGTGGATCGCGAAAATGTTAGAACGTTATGAAGATGTCGCTAAAGTTTCTGGTGCCCGAATCGTTAATAGCTGTGGATTTGATTCTGTACCCTCAGATTTAGGCGTTTATTTTCTGCAACAGCAAGCTAAAGAAAAACTTGGTCAGAGCTGTTCATCGGTAAAAATGCGAGTTAAATCAATGAAGGGCGCCGCATCAGGTGGCACCGTGGCAAGCATGACCAACATTTTTAAGGAAGTGGCAAAAGATCCTCAATTACGTAAAACCCTGGCAAATCCATATGCTATCTGTCCTACAGAATACTCGTCAAAAGTGCGCCAGAACAGTATGAATCGTCCACAATATGATGCTGACTTTAACAGCTGGTCAGCACCATTTGTTATGGCCGTGATCAACACTCGAATTGTGTTCAGAACAAATGCCATACTGGCTGATGGTGAGGCTTACAGTGACCATTTTGAGTACAATGAAGCCATGTTAACCGGCAAAGGCTTGGTTGGTAGCGCCATAGCAGCAGGTATCGGTGTGGGATTAGGCGGATTTGCGATGGCAGCAGTTATTCCACCAACACGTTGGGTAATGGAAAAAACCATTTTGCCCAAACCCGGCGAAGGTCCTAGCCCCGAAGCCCAAGTGAAGGGTTTTTACGATCTTCGTTTTTATGGCAAAACCGATGATGGTCAGGAAATACGTTGCCAGGTCACCGGAGATCAAGATCCTGGATATGGCTCAACCGCTAAAATTTTGGGCCAGGCTGCAGCCTGTTTGGCACAAGAAACTAGTAAAGAAGACAAACCTGGCGGTTTTTGGACCCCTGCGAGTATATTTGGCGAAAAGTTGATCAAACGTCTGGTAGATAAGTCGGGCATGACATTTTCGACTATGCCTTAACGCTGGAAAAAAACTGATGTCAATCAGCGTGTTACTCCCTAGAATCCTCATCTTGGTTTTGATCCAGGCTGGTATGTCTGGCCTCGCGGTGGCCGAAAACATTTGCCAAAGCGATAAAGTTGAGTTGCAAGTTTTAGGCTCCGGCGGGCCAGAAATAGATGATGGACGCGCTTCGAGCAGTTACATAATCTGGTATCAGGACAAAGCAAAGGTAATTGTAGATGCTGGTCCGGGTAGTAGTATAAATTTCGGGCTCGTCGAGGCAGATTTTGCCGATTTGGAAGCGATTTTACTCACCCATTTACATGTGGACCATAGTGCTGACTTACCTGCTTTTGTAAAAGGTTCTTACTTCTCTGATCGTAATAAGCCTTTACATGTTTTGGGACCAGCAGCAAATGCACTTATGCCCTCCACCAGCGTCTTTCTTGAACGCTTATTTGGTAGCGAAGGAGCCTTCGTGTATTTGAGCGATTTTTTGTCTGGGGCACGGGGCGCTAATTTTAAAATCAGCAGCATCGACGTACCGTTACTGCGGGACAAAATTCATACTTACCCAATAAGTGATGATGTCTCGTTGCAGTCAATATTCGTTCACCACGGCCCCGTGGCAGCGGTCGCATGGAGAGTAAATATTGCTGGCTGTAGTATTAGTTTTTCTGGTGATATGAGCAATCGATATCAAGCCTTAGGGAAACTCGCTATGGGCTCTGATTTATTGGTCATCAATAACGCCATTCCAGAAAAAGCCCAAGGTATAGCGCGCAATCTGCATATGCCGCCATCGGAAATTGGCAAAATAGCCAAACAAGCGAATGTTCAAAAAGTACTACTTTCGCACTTTATGAAACGCACTATCCATACCCAGTCGCAAACATTAGATATTATAGGCAAATTTTTTGATGGCAATGTGATTCTGGCTGAGGACTTAAAACGTGTGTCGCTCAACAATCTCAGCAAAATCGAGTAGAGCCTCGGTATGCTTTAGGCTTGGATTGGAATTTAGTAAAGCCAAGTAAGAGAACAATGAGTACTAGCAAGGTGACTGCTCAACAGCCTTATTCTTCCCTCTAGAGAATGCAAATGTGAAGGTTCTGATTTCACTTATCGCCTAATGGGCAAAATCGCTTTACCGGTATGCCAACGGTTTCCTAAAACTTGCCTCCATTTATACCAATGCCTAAAGCAGGAATGTCTTATCATTAGGAAAATGTGCAAATATACCTGCTGGCGGATTAACATTTGCTACGCGTCATCTTTAACTGCTGTCGCAACTATTTTAATTTTACCTCCAAAAGGTAATTTCGCTGCCTCATAGATTGTTCTAGCCGGTCTTCTACCTTCTGGAAATAAATTCATATAAATCAAATTAACCTCATTGGCATGAGATAAATCGGAAAATGCAATGTCGATATACACAATTTCATTTTTCTCAAATCCAGCTACTTTTAATGCTGAGAAAACATTGTTAAATGCTCGCATACTTTCTTCTTGAATTGTACCTGCAACGTATTCCCCATCGATATCGACAGATAATTGTCCACTAACAAAACACATGTTATTTACAACAACGGCATGGCTAATAGGATTTGACCAGTTAGGTAATCCTTGCCCTTTAGTTATGAACTTTCTAGTACTCACAGAAATGACCTATTTAAAATTGTCGTCAAGAGTTATACCCATGCTACTTCTTAATGCGGGATTACAAAGCCAAAATTTAACGCAATTCAAGTTTGGCTTCGTATAAAGAATCTCGTCCATTTATATCCTCAAAAAACAACGATAAATTATATTTTTCGGCCTCCATTTCAACTTCCAGATCGTAGCTATAGGCGTTTTCCAGAAAATATTGCTCGAGCTGCTCCACTGATTTTCCTTGCACAAAGTCTCCCATATGCCAAAGCTCTAAGGATGTGCTTTTTGGACCATGCTCTAACAGCGCTTGCTCCACAAAATGAATAGTAGTCATTTGTGAGTTTTTTGTATTCACCAATAAATTCGTAGTATAGATGATTAATTCACTATCCACTGACAATGTGATTTTCGCGAGTGGTTTGCCTAAATTACCAGCCAGCACTTGCCAACTTATATCTTGTTCTTGCTGCAGGGCGATATAAGCTTGTTGAATAGCTTTATAAACAATAGATGGTTGTATCTGAGGGCGAATCTCTTGTTGCTTATACGAAGACTTCTGCAACGTGAAACCGCTCAAGGTATGAATTTTTTTGCCTGTGTCGTGATCTTTGTCTGTGTCGAAATGCAACGTTAATATGCTGCCATTCTGGTGTGTCTCAAAATTATTCTTTTTATCCAATTGGCCGTCTATATTGAAGATTTTTTTTATCTTCGAAAAAGTGGTCTTGTAAGCAATTTCATCATTGATTTTCCACTTATAATCATCAAAAAAATCTCTCAGTGGCACACTATTTAAAATCATCGAGGACAAAAACTGCGAATTACTCCGAACTTTAACCAATTCGTTATTTCGAAAATACAACCAATGACGACGACCGTAACCGATAATCATCTCTCCTTCTAACAAAAAAACTTCGGCACTGGGATCGCCTAATTTTTCTAGCACTGTTAGATAGTTAGCCCCAAGAGGAATACCGTAAATACCGTTGCTTATGGAAACTTCACGATTAGTAATTTGTGGGTGATTTAGTTTAGCTCTTTCAGGAAGCGTGATTTCAATGTTAGGTCGGTAGATGGTTGTCGAAATGTCACGTAGCGTCTTTTTGCCTTGATGGTTGTAGGGCGCCAATTTTGCTTTTGTATTCTTTTCAGCAATACAGTTTTTTATCAATTCAGCTTCGTAACTTATTCGATACCTATTAGCCGACTGCCTTTCATTAGTTGATTTAAGAGAACTGACTTGAGATAGTTTTTTTTCAACCAATATTAAGGCATCTGCTCCAACCCGCTCTGCTTCTTTACGTAATTTTTCTAGGATTTTAAAAATTACCGCTGAAGACTGGGGGTCATCAGATTGTGTTCCAAGCTTATGATTCTTAATGATCTGGTAGGAACAATTTGGATAATAATCAAGAATTGACGGCAAATCTTGTCCATCTTCAACAGACATAACACTGCGGGAAAGCAACATTAAACACGCGAAAATTGAACTTCTCAACATCGATTTTTTCAAAAAAGTACCCTTTTAACAGAAAATGACATCAAATATATACCAAAAAAACCCAGCCGTTTTATCTAAATGCTGATATTGCATTCCTAAAGCGCTGCACAAGATATTCAGAGATTGATGTCGGCCAGAAACTAAATTTGGACATATTGAAGGTGACAAGTGACTGGCTAAGGTTCAAAATGGAAATGGAGTTTATTACATTGTGTAATTGTGATTCACAGTAAGAACTCAGAATACCAATAATTTTCCCTTTGTTTTCAACTCACTTTAAGTTTCTAATGTGTTAAAAATAAGGATGGTAAAACTCTGACCCTATAATACCTCATAATCAAAAAATTCAATCGCAAAGGCAGATCGTTTTGAAGCACTATATTATTAGGATAACCGAATCTATCAAGCGCCAAAATTCTGCGGTAAAACGCAAGGCGCTTATGCCATTCAAGCGCGGTTTGTTGGCGGTTAAACGAGGACTAGCACAGGAAACCCGCGAGACGAAGGTTATGCTGAGCACCTACAGGCGATTTACCAAGGGCC
>JBLHNW010000159.1:0-8079 GCA_047622205.1 Paraglaciecola sp. | reverse complement strand
TCCACATTCATTTCTGCATCAACATTTTCCATACCAATCCCTGTCATTTCTCTACCCGCTTGCTTAGTTCGATGAGCTTAGCAACATTATTGTTTGTATTAACGGTAACTCAGTTGAGGAGTTTAAAGCCATGTTTTATTCCGAATTTTATTTTACTTTTTTGTATATTCTATAGGTATATAGTGCTTCATCAGGGAAACTTGAATTGGACAATAAAGCTTATTAATGCCCGGTTAGCTCTCGTTGTTATGAGGTTGGCAACCTGTCGTACTCAAGGAGATTATAATGAATACGAGGACTAGGCTGTTTTTGTTAATTCAACAGGCGGCAACTAAAAATCCCCATTAACGCCGCTATTAATATGTAATGTGGCTCAAAGTAGAGCCCTTATTTTTTCAAATTTTTTTAAAGATCATTAAGTGCACCATCGAGCCAATCCATGCGTTGTGAATACCATGATTTCAGATGTTCAACCTCTTCATCATGGGTATCGAAAAAGACTGGATTAGGCCATACATAGATGCCAAAGGTTTGCCATTTATCGTCATTTTCTTGTTGGCTCCATTTTAATCTATCGGCATGATCGTTGATTTTTCCAATGATAAACGCTTCGTTTGACCTAAAATAAGCAAATCGATTTTTGACTTTATCTATAAACGCTCGGTCCTCAAAAAGCCTTGTAAACCACGGATTAAACTTTACCCAAAACCCTTCTGTAAATTGACTATCCGCATAATCAACATTGCCAAAAGATAGGTCAAAGTCCCATAGGGGGCCCATTTTAATTTTTTTACCGGGAATAACATTTAAAAATATGCTCGAAAAAAACATAGAATCAACATTTTTAGTTATTTCACTGATTAGATACCAGTCAATAAAACTGTCAATATCAATGTACTTTGCGTAGCCGTCTGTGGGGTCTGCAAAATTACTACTGTATAGTGTCGTTTCAAACTCGTTTATATGGTTTTTGATATAGGTAGATTGTTCGTCATCCCAATTTACGTTGGGCTCCTTTATATTGATTAGAAACTGATTGGTATAAAAATAGACATCATCAGCGTCGAGTCTTTCTAATTGATCAATTTCTAATAGGAAGCCTGTATCACCTAAGTCGACGCGATCACCATCCTCTTCTACTTTTTGGGTGATGTTGTAAGTGCCGTTGTAACTTCCATTGAGGTAAACTTCGGCAAAACTACTTTTAGGGGTCCAATCCAAACTGCTGATATAACCCATTTCAAATGCTATGGTGTTTCTCAGCATGGTTTTGTCAGAATATTCGGCAAGAAATAACCACTTTTTATCTTCGGGCATACTCAGCATTTCGTCTTTATCTGCCATCTTCATTTGATATGGTTTTTTGGGGGCATCCCACGTAGAGTTTCCTCTGCCTCTTATTTCCATTTCACGCTCAGCAATATCCGGGAAGTCACGTCCTCCGTCCACAGAAACAGTGCCGTCTATATAATCATCTTTTGACACTATAGGCGCATTTCCGAGGGTGTTCAGATGAATAATAGGTAAGCCGGTAAAGTGTGTGAGATCGGTGGTATAAGTAAATTCACTGCCATCCTCAGCCCTAAGCACATAACTCAGTATATCGCTAAAATCATTAACGCTCGTGCCACTTGTCTGCGGCATATCGCTGACATTGAGCTGGGAACCATCATGTACGATTGAAGCGATAAGGTTGCTGATATCGGCATCGGCCCGTGTTCGACCCGTTATACTTTTGCCAACGATAGTTAAATTAATATCTTCTGTGAGAGACGGGTTGTCGCTAGCTAAAAACGAAAATTGGCTAATCGTAGGATCAACTGGCGCAGGTAAAGGGGCTGGAGGAGGCGGAGGTGCTGGAGCAGGAACGTTGTCTAAATAACCAGAGCCACCACAAGAAGATACCAATACTGCGAAGAATAATATAAAAACTTTTCTCTGAAAGCCATTTCTTACTGCTTCTACGAAGTTAATTTGAAAATCCTTAATGACATTTCGCATTTTAATTAATATCTCATTTAAAATTAAAAGAAAGCGGAAGAGTTCAAACGTTTTAATGACTAAACTCTTTCTAAATACATTCTGTAAACTACCTATACTTATACCCATACCATCTTCACAAGGGCTATTTTCTACCTATTCTCAATCAAGATAGCAAATCAGTGTTGCCCTATTTCATTCTTATTGCGTTTCTTTGATACAAACGTTTAGCGGCTTCAACGGCATAATTAACATGATCTAAGCCAGTTGTTTGAGTCACTTTTAGCTTGTCCAATTCGGCGCCATATCCACCAAATTTTTGTGCCTCTACGGTGGGAACATAACCAATATATCCATTACAATAACCGAGAAAAAAAGTGTAATCAAATGGACTATTGCGTTTCAACTCAAGGGCGAAATCGTTAAAATATTCCCCTGGGAAACCGGCCAAAAATACGTCTTCAGTCAAGCTTATAGTACTCACCAGAGCGATAGGATCATTAAAGGCATGGCTCTCGAAACTAAACTTGCCCTCAGTTCGGTATTGTTTGATAGCGGCAATTTTATTGACTACTTCCTCGGCGATAGCTTCAGCTACTAGTTTAGATTTTTCCAGAGCCAATGAAGTAGGTTTGGTATCCGCATCATAAGGATTAATATCCCCAGCTGCGCCAGTAAAAAAAATAGTCTCCCCTCCCAACCTTGATGCCATGGCCATCGCCAGGTAACCGGGATAATCCGCAGAAATAACAATATTGTTCAAATCCATTGTAATGACAGGATGGGCCGGATAATTCACCAAGCTAATCAGGGTACTGCCATCTCGTGTCTTCAAATGGATGACCCCTACCGTCTTATCCATTTCTCTGCTTGCCTGCCGTTGTGGATTTGTCCACAACATTTCGGCTTTACCGTCTTTATGAATAATACGATTGTAAGCCTCATCTACATGACCCTGCGCCACACCAATTTCTACCGAAACCATTGACTTGCTTGCACTGCTAGCAGCTTCCAATATTTTATTTTTCAGTGATGGCCACTTTTTCTCATTGTAGTAACCAGAATGAGTGTGCGTAACTGTAACCAGCACATGATCATACTGTTTCCCTAGCAGTTGTTGTATTTCCTGATGATGTTGAGTATTCAAGTAAAGCAGATCTAAAGACACAAAAGCGATATGTTTATCACCATCGCTGAGCGCTAGTATTTTTACGAAAAGAGGATCATGAATACTGCTGAATGATTTTTCCTGCCCCATGATTGTATATAAAAGATCGACCTTGGGTTTTGGGCTGATATCGCGCTTGGCAACTCCTGCCCGATACTTACCCGCTTCAGCTGTCATCGTTAAAAGAGTTAGTGCTAATAAAAATATTAATTTCATTACTCAAAGAGTTACCTTCTCACCCCGTTTTACGTTAAGACCCGCTGGGACGGAGCGTCCAAATTAGCTAATCAGGTTGATGAATAAGTAAAAACCGATTAGCTTCGACATTATTTAATTCACTGACCTCACCCTCAAGCCCAGGCCAAACAATACGTACCTGATCGATAACTTGACTGTCGCCCAAGCCAAAATGTGCCTCAACAGGATTTTGCGATACGTAGTTATTTCCAAGCTGCAACTCACGCATTTGCTCCTGGCCGTCTATCGAAATATAAATTCGCGCACCAACAGCCTGAGGATTAACATTCTTGCCCTTGAGACGAATATTGAGAAAGTTATTTCCAGTGGAGAAATTGTTATTGCGCAATAAAGTAGGGGCTAGACCACTGTTCGAAATTAACATGTCCAGATCACCATCCCGATCATAATCGTAACAAGCCAGCCCTCTGGCCATGGCTGTATGAGTTATGCCCAGCTCTACACCACGTTCTGTAAACGTGCCGTCACCATTATTTATATTCAGTATCGCCCGATCGTTATTGTAAGGTTCAAAGGCTCTGCCGACAGACTGCGCTTCTGTCATGCCATCGAAGCCATTAACGATAAATAAGTCTTGATGACCATCATTATTGAAATCAGCGAAACAGGTGCCCCAGCCCCAGTAACTTTGTATAACCCCAGCCTCTTGGGTGACATTAGTCACATTACCCAAGCCGTCATTTTGATATAGACGACTGCCTGAATAGGGTGAGCTCGAGAGACCTTCTCTTATATCGCTGATTGCAGCAACAAACCAGTCCAGATCACCATCATTATCATAATCAGCAACCGCACCACCCATGCCTGAGTTGTCATTGACTGTACCAGGCGTTGTGTCGACAAACCCGGTTCCACCGTTGTTAATCAGTATTTGACTGGTACTGTAATCTGAGGACAGCAAGATATCGGGGAAACGGTCATCGTTAAAATCAGCAAAAATTGGAGTAAAAGAAAATTCATATACTTGTTCTCCCTCATCACTTGCTACTGCGCCAATGTCAGCGATATCGCTAATATCATTAAAGGTAGCATTACCTTGATTTTGCCATAAAAACTCCATACGGCTTTGTTTTCCAAAAGGTACCCAGTGGGAGAAAAACAAATCGAGGTCACCATCCATATCGTGATCTCCCGCAGCAATAGAAAGAGTCGGTTTACTGAAGCTTATGCCGGTGGATTCGGTAATATCGGTAAATGTTCCGTCACCATTGTTAGCATAAACTTGCAGTACAGTTGGTTCTTCCTGAATGCTCAACAGATCAAACTGACCGTCAAGGTTAATATCAAAAAACGCCCCACCATGCCCAGCGGATGATGCAGTGATACCCGCTTGTTGAGTGGTATCTAAGAATTGGCCGTCAGCTTGCAAACTAAACAGTTTGCCTAAGGTGTTGCGACCGTGGGTGACATAAACATCCAGTCGACCATCGTTGTTGTAATCATTAACTGCGATGCCTCCGGCAACCCTTGATGTTGTGCTATCGTCAGGACTCGTGGAGCCCGGATAACATAAGCCAACAGATTGACTGACATCATTAAACGCGGCTGTTGTGTCGGTTTCAAGATTGTTACAATCCAGAGTAACCGCGGTGGAAATTTGCATCGTGGTATCCACGGAAAAACTGTCGACTACAAGAGTTTTTTCTTCTATCTCAGGAGATAAAACAGGTGTAATTGGTGCAGGTACTGGTGTTGAGGAAGATCCTCCCCCACAGGCACTTATAGTCATTGCAGAAAATAGCAAACAACAAAAATATTTAATCGTGATTCTACCTTTCATCATATGTACAACTCTTCTATCCACTTTAATGGCAGAAATTAGTAGCGTTCAAAACACTACCAAAATTCATCCGACAACCGCTATTTCCATCTCGCGATATAACTCTGCTCTGTTTTGTGCTGTGCTGTGCTCTTCCATTTTCAAGCACTTGTTCATATTACGTCGCGCGACATTAAGCTTCGTTAGTCAGGTTGATGAATAAGCAAAAACCGATTAGCTTCTACATTGTTTAACTCACTGACTTCACCATCAAGCCCAGGCCAAACAATCCGTACCTGGTCGACAGTTTGACTGTCGCCCAAGCCAAAATGTGCCTCAACTGGATTTTGCGATACGAAGTTATTGCCAAGCTGCAATTCACGCATTTGCTCCTGGCCGCTTAGGGATATATAAATTCGTGCACCAACCGCCTGAGGATTCATATCATTGCCTTTGAGGCGAATATTTAGGAAGTTATTATCCTCGGAAAAACGGTTATTACGATACAGACTTGGAGACATACCACTATTAGAAATTAGCATATCCAGATCACCATCCCGGTCATAATCATAACAAGCTAGCCCTCTGGCCATGGCTGTATGGGTTATGCCTAGCTCTATACCTCGTTCGGTAAATGTAGCGTCGCCGTTATTTATATATAACACCGCTCTATCATCGTTATAACTTGCATATTGACGGCTTATTGATTGCTCCTCGGTCATGCCATCGAAGCCATTCACCGTAAATAAGTCTAAATAACCATCATTATTGAAATCAGCAAAACAGCTGCCCCATCCCCAATACCCCTGCCTGACGCCAGCATCATCAGTAACATTGATAAAGTTGCCGTCACCATCATTTTGATAGAGTCTACTGCCGTTGAACAAACCAGTACGTATATAGTCTTTTTCTGGATCTTCTCTAATATCGCCAATGGCCGAGACAAACCAGTCCAGATCTCCATCGTTATCATAATCTGCCACTGCAGCGCCCATTCCTGCTCGATCATCAACCCTTGATGGAGTCGAATCTATATAAGCAGTGCCACCGTTATTAACCAGTACCTGGCTAGAACTGAAGTCAGAGGCAAGCAAGATATCAGGGAACTTATCATCGTTAATATCAGCAAAGATTGGGGTAAAAGAATATTCTATTTCCAGTTGTGGGTCTTGACCAGCAACTTCAGCGGTAAAACGTCCAATATCTACGATATCGCTGATATCATTGAAAGTAGCATTCCCCTGATTTTGCCATAAAAATTCCCAGCGACTTTGCTTGTTAGCTATATCCCAGTGAGAGAAAAACAAGTCAAGATCGCCATCTAAATCATGATCACCAGCGGCAATAGAAAAGGTAGGTTTGGTCAGGGTTATCCCCGTAGAGTCGGTGATATCACTAAATGTTCCATCACCATTATTTGCAAATACTTGCAACACTGATGGAGCCTCCTGAATACTCAGTAGGTCAGCTGTGCCATCATTGTTAATATCAAAAAATGCTCCACCGTGCCCTGGTAGTAAGGTATTGACACCAGCTTGCTCCGTGCTATCCAAAAAACGTCCATCAGCTTGCAAACTGAATAGCTTGCCTAATGTATTGCGTCCATGGGTGACATAGACATCCAGTCGACCATCATTGTTATAATCATTGACAGCTATACCACCAGAAATTCGCGAAGTAGTGCTGTCTTCTGGAGTGATTGACGTTTCATGACATAGTCCCACACTCTGACTAACATCGTTAAAGAAGGCGGTGGAATCGGTTTCAAGATTGTTGCAATCCAGAGTGGCTGCAGTGGAAAGTTGCATCGAAGTATCCGCTGAAAAACTTTCGACTAAAAGGGCTTTTTCTTCTGGCTCTGGAGGTATAACAGGCGCAATTGGTGAAGGTTCTGAAGGTGAACTAGATCCACCCCCGCAGGCACTTAACGCCATTACGGCAAACAATAAACAACAAGAATGTTTAATCCTAATTATATCTTTCATTACAAGCACAACTCTTTTAATCGATTTACTAACAAAATTAGTCACTATTAAGGCACTGCCTTAAATCATTCAACAGCGGCTATTTCCATCTCACCTTCTTTTTCTTCCATGCGCTCAGCATACAATGCCTGCATTACCAACTTAGGTTTTCGGTCGACTGTAAACAATCCCCAATGTTTTTCCGGCTCCAGCGGATCCTCAGAGCCCTTCCATGGTTCATCAAAGGCTTCAAATACAAAGGTAAGTATCTGTTCACTACGTGTCCATTCTATTAATTGATCATAATAGGCAGCCTGTAATTCAACTGACGCATTCCAATGATCGATACCACGGCCATTCGACGTGGTTGTCCAACCCGCTTCAGTAATAACAACTGGTTTTCCAGGATAGTGATTGGCCACTGAATGATAGTTTTCTTTGGTATAACTCAAGGCATCTTCGAGAGTGCGATATTCCCATGCCGGATAGGTGTGTACCGAAATAAAATCCAGTTCAGCTACCAAAGGTTCTAATTTGTAGGTCCATGGAACATAATTTTCACAGAAAGTGACGGGTTGCTTGGTGACACTTTTTATTTTGCGCACATAGGCGACCAGAGATTCCACCGGCACCAAGTGATCGGTCCATTCAACCGTTGATTCATTACCTACCGACACCGAAAAAACAACCTCCGGATAGAGATTTGCCAGTTTAATTAGCATATCGACTTGTTCAACATTGGCCTGACAGTTAGCGCTGAGTTTCTCGTCGCTAAACTGTGCTCCCCATGGACAGTGTGGGTTACTTACTTCCGCGGCCATATCGACCCCAAGCATCACCTTAAAATCAAGTCCTTCGTCTTTAATTACCTGCAACACCCTTTCAGCATGCACACTGCAATCGTAGACCCGAAGAAAGCGCCAGTTTTTGGCCAAAATAAGTAGGTCTTC
>JBLHNW010000158.1:0-8087 GCA_047622205.1 Paraglaciecola sp. | reverse complement strand
GATAAATTTGGGCCCGATATTATCACTCGCGATGGTCAATTGGACCGGGCCAAATTACGTGAAATGATATTCCGCGAGTCGCATCTAAAAATATGGCTAAATGCGTTGTTACACCCTCTTATTCGCGATCAAATGACACAGCAAACTCGAAACGCTCAGTCTCCATATTGTATTCTAAGCGTCCCGTTGCTCGTTGAAAACAATTTAAACAACAGTGTTGATAGAGTACTAATTGTTGATGTAACAGAGCAAACGCAACTAGACAGGACATTAAAACGTGACAATGTTGACCGGCAGCAAATTAAATCGATTATGAAGTCCCAGGCCTCTAGGGAGCAGCGTTTGGCGATTGCAGACGATATTATTGATAATAATGGTGGCCAGGAAAAATTAGTTGCGCAAGTGCATAAATTACATCAAGACTATCTACAATTCGCTAGTATGAGATAGAGTCAGAATACTCATCTGCGAATAGTTGTACCAATACTAATATGCAATTAATGTCGCTTTAGGTTGAAATAAAGTTCGTTTTACGTTGTAGTTCACAAAATTTTTCTGAGAACTTACATGTCCCAAGCTATTTACGAATTCCCGCTCAATGAGAAGGTCAGAACCTATCTGCGTCTGGAGCAGCTTTTTAAGCAGCTTGTTCAAGCAAAGGTAGCTAATGAAGATTGGCAGTTAATCAACTTTATTGATTCTCTTTTTACCCTTTTAGATTTATTGGAACGGCTTGATTTACGTAACGACGTGTTGAAAGACATTGATCTGCATGAGAAAAACCTGGTTATCTGGTCGCAACACCCAAACATTGATAATGATGCCCTGCAGCAGGCCTTGCAGCAAATTATACGCCTGCGAGAAGCACTAAAGGGCGTCAAAAAAATTGGTGCAGATTTAAAGGAAGATCGTTTTCTTGCATCTATTCGTCAGCGCTTTTCGATACCAGGTGGAACTTGTAGCTTCGATTTGCCTAACTTACATTATTGGTTGCAACAGCCCCAAAATTTGGTGCAAGCCGATATCCGTCGCTGGTTGCAGGAGTTGGCATTGATTAATGATGCTATTGATATCACCTTGTCATTTTTACGCGAGCGTGGGAGGTTTATCGATAGTCAGGCCGAAAAAGGCTTTTTTCAAGGTGTGGCGGACGACAAAAACGAACTAATCCGTGTAAAAAGTGCCACCGATCAAGGTTACTATCCAATGTTGAGTGGCAATAAATACCGTTATGCCATTAGGTTTACCTTGTTTACACCTAATATTCAGGGTAGCACTGCTGTGGATACCGCTATTCCCTTTAGTCTTGCCTGTTGTTAGTCGCCTAAGAGAAAACGCTAAATGATTGTTAATTGTCCACGTTGCCGTAAAGAAGTTGAATGGGAAATAAAAAATTCCTTTCGCCCGTTCTGCAGTAAAATGTGTCAACTGATCGACTTAGGTGAATGGGCAAATGAGGAAAAAGCCATTCCATGTGGGGCAAACAAAGATGCTGAAATCACTGAGCTTCCTGATATTGAAGATATCGAAGCTATGTTAAGTGAAATGGAGCAGAATTTTTTCAAAGATTAGGTTACCAATTGTAGTTTCAGTGGAATTATTAACTTAATCAGTTTATTCGATTACCTTGATTGCTTTTAATCTTTATATTTATTGTTCTTTAGGCTTTACAATTCCCCGGTAGTTAAATTACTTAATCAATTATGGAGTCAATATGTCTAACCCAAATTTTGAAGATAAATCAGGACAAGCAGTACCACAATGTGCTTTTGCCGCGCGTGTAAATGACGAGTGGGTAAAACTCACTACTGACGAATTGTTTAAAGGTAAAACGGTTGTTGTTTTCTCTTTACCAGGCGCCTTTACTCCAACCTGTTCTTCTACGCATCTTCCTCGCTATAATGAATTGGCTAAAACATTTAAAGCTAATGGCGTAGACGAAATCATTTGTGTGTCTGTTAACGATACATTCGTAATGAACGCATGGGCAGAAAATCAAGAATCAGATAACGTGACTCTTATTCCAGATGGAAACGGTGATTTTACTGATGGCATGGGCTTATTGGTAGACAAGTCTGAAATCGGTTTTGGCAAACGCAGCTGGCGTTATTCTATGCTGGTTAAAGACGGCGTAGTAGACAAAATGTTTATCGAACCTGATTTACCGGGTGACCCGTTTGAGGTCTCTGACGCGGATACCATGCTGGCTTATGTTGCACCCAATGCGGCAAAACCTGAGACGGTTGCGATATTAACTAAGCCAGGTTGCCCACATTGTGCTAAGGCCAAAGCCCTGCTTAGCGGGAAAGGCTATGAGTATGAGGAGTTAGTAATGGGTAAAGACATTTCATTTACCGGACTTAAAGCTATATCTGGCAACGAAAGCTGGCCACAAGTATTTATTGGTGGTCAACATATTGGCGGAAGTGATGATCTGGTCACTTTTCTTAGCTAATATCTGCTGAACTATAAACGAATAAATGGAAAAGCGCCTTTTGGCGCTTTTTTTGTGATGTGACAACCTTAGTAATAGCAGCCTTTTAGGATATAGCAGCTTCTGTGGGTATACACCCATGCCCTATCAAAATGAAGTGCCCAGACCCTCGGTCCCGACTGGTTTTAAAGCCATTTATGCTTTATTTACTATTTTTGACTTAGAGCCACTAGGCCAGCAATCAGTCGCCTTGGCTAAACAGTTTTAAACTCCCGCTGAAACGCGCATTTTGAAATAGTATGGGTATACTAACGCCGATAATCATATGAGAAGAAAATTAAAATGAAGAAGAACGGCCTAATATTTTTGTCTACACTGATTTTTACAAGTCACCTTTATGCCCAATCATTGAATGATTCATTCGACAAATTTACTCAGATTTATCAGCAACAATTGGGTTCGATACAAGCTTGTGATGTGACTGAAGATAATACTGCCAGGGTATGTTCAACAGTTTTGAAAAATGATGGTAATGCGCCTTACATATTGCATCATGCACAGCCAACTGAAAAAGTTGTGGTGTTGTTTCATGGCTTAAGTGATTCCCCCTTTTATTTTAAATCTATTGCCAATGCAATTCATGCTCAGGGGAATACTGTCTTGGTTGCACTCGTTCCCGGACATGGTAAGAAAGATGCTGACGCAGATATGCAAGATCCCCAGTTAGCTCAACGTTGGTATGCGCATGTTGACGAGATTATGGATTTGGCAGGCGATTTTGGGGAGCAAATATACATTGGTGGTTTTTCTACTGGTGGCGCGCTGGCGAGTCGTTATGTAATGATTAATCCTAGTAAGGTGAAAGGTTTGCTGTTGTTTTCTGGCGCTCTTGCATTGGATTCGACAGTTGAAAGCATGGCTAATATTTGGGGAGTTAAGTGGTTTGCAAAAACTTTAGATGGGGATTATCAGACTGTTGGCCCTAATCCTTTTAAATATCCTAGCGTGGCCCGTTATTCGGGATTTCAACTAACAGACGTAATTTTCGATGTTCGCTCTCTTATTGAGCAAGAAAAGCCTCTTGCTCTGCCTATCTTTGTTGCTCACTCAATGTCAGACATTACTACCCCGTATTTCGGTGTTGAAAGTTTAATGGCCTATAACAAAGGAGTGAATAGTGTATTTAAAATATCAAAGGAATTCGATGTTTGTCATGCGGACGTAGTCGTTAATCAACAGCAAGTCACCGAAATGGCGATTGATACCTCTTCGATGACGGAGATTTTACCCTGCAGCGTGCCCCAGGCAAATCCACAACATGCTGAGATGCTGCAGTCAATGTTGCAATTTTTGGCAAACAATTAGAGCTAGCTATTATGTATAAATGGCTGGTTTTGTTTCGTGGTATTAATGTTGGCGGTAACAATATTGTACCTATGAAACAGCTAGTTGAGGTGTTGAACGCAGCGGGCTGTTTGCACGTTTCAAGTTATATACAAAGTGGCAATGTGCTGCTGTCACACCAGGAATCTGATAAACAAACTTTGTCGATACAAATAGCTAATCTTGTAGAAAAGAATTTTGGCTTCACTCCGAAGGTGATGTTACTGGATATCAAAGAATTTAATGCCGCAGTAAGCAACAATCCCTTTAATGATGCTGAAAAAGAGCCCAAGACCTTGCATTTCTATTTTCTTGGGGCCGCGCCAGAAAATGCTGATATCAGAGGGCTAGAAGCTGTTAAAAAAGATAATGAGGCGTTTAAGCTAATCGACAAAGTGTTTTATTTACATGCCCCGGATGGAATAGGCCGTTCTAAACTAGCCGAGAAGGCGGAGAAACTGCTAGCCGTGCCTGCTACAGCCAGAAATTGGAATACAGTAACTAAGTTGCTTGCCTTGAGTTCAGGGTAACCAAGTAACTGCGGTGCCTGTTTAATAACATATTACCCGAGAATATTTATCATTTCGTCCACGCTTAGCGTTCTACACGCTGTTACTTAACTTGCAGAGTTTTTTCTCTTGCTGATGAGATTCCGCCAGGGTACGAGAGTTTCGCTCCTGTTCACTAAGCACTTTCTGACAATTGAGCAGTCGCCTATTGTCAGATTAATGATTAGCTGTAAAGAGAATAAACACTCAGTGAATAAATTATTGCTATGGGCACTTTGTCGGTGTATATCACATAAAGAAATAGTTTCGCTGCGGAAACAAACTTACTCTGTGTGCGGTGTATAAAAAATATGTAGGTATGTCGATGACAGCAGAAAACAACATAGAACCATTAGACGCGGTATCCGGAATGTCAGCTCCCCCGGAAGGTAATTCTATACAGGCCGACCCATATTTACTCTATGGTGCGCCACTTTCTTTATACACGGGTAAGGCCCGATCTTATTTGACGTTTAAGCAAGTTCCTTTCGAAGAAGTATTTTCGTCAATTAGTGTATATAAAAAAATCATTATACCCAAAACAGGTGTGCGCTTTATTCCGGTATTGAAAACACCTCAAGACGAGTATCTACAAGATACCTCGCATATAATTGACACCTTAGAACAACGCCATCCGCACAGACCTATTATTCCCGTTTCACCCAAACAGAAATTGCTGTCGTACTTATTTGAGATATGGGCTGACGAATGGTTACTGATCCCGGCCATGCATTATCGTTGGAACAAAGATAATTTTCCGTTTATTTATGAGGAGTTTGGCAAGATAATCGTTCCACGTATGCCAGCCTTTATTCGTGCTTTTGTGGGTAAAAAAGTTGGTGCTAAGTTTAAAGGCTTTGTACCCATTTTAGGGATCACCGATAAAAGTATTCCGGCGATCGAAGACTGGTATGAAGATCACGTTTTGTTTCACCTTAATCAACATTTTTCTGAATACGATTACCTGCTTGGTGGTGCGCCTACATTAGGTGACTTTGCTCTGATGGGCCCGCTCTATGCTCATTTATATCGTGATCCTGCGCCAGGTGCATTGATGAGAAGCAAGGCTCCACACGTTGCGCGTTGGGTAGAACGAATGAATCAACCGGTTAGTGAAGTTGGCGAGTTATTAGTTGAAGATCAGATCCCCGAGACGCTAATACCGATTTTGCAGCGCATGTTTAAGGAACTATGGCCCGTTTTAGTCTCGACTGTCTCTGCACTTGAAAAGTGGGCTGAGAGCAATGTCGGGGAGCGAGAGATACCTCGTACAGTGGGAAACCATTCATTCAAAATGGGAGGTATTACAGAACAAAGAGCTATCATGACCTTCCATCAATGGAAATTACAAAGAGTGCTGGATTGTTATCAAGCTTTTGATGTATCACAAAAACAGCAGGTAGATTTATTTTTACAGGATGTAAAAGGGCTTGAAGCGATGCAGCAGAAGATTGCTATTCGCCTAAAACGGGAAAACAACAAGTTGATAATTAGTTAACCTGAGCTCGGGATAAGCAACGCCTGTAAGCGCAGTTCTTTCAGCTCTTCTCAGCGTTGCTCGCCATGAGTTTAGGCCCATTAAACAACATAACTCGCGCCTTGATAAGAACAGAAATAGCAACACTTACCCTGCAAGTACTGTATCAATGATATTGGCCATAACTATCACTTTGAAATACAAAGGAAAATTAATTCCTTCGACATTCCTTATCCCAAGTTCAGGTTAGTTAGATCAATCGTTTGTCTCATACCTAAGTGGTGTTTACGCTAATTTCACCTGGGTAAGCCATGGACTTGTATCACGAAGGACAAGCTAAGTATCTGCGCGATAGAACAATTGAAATAGATCGCTTCGAAAGTACAATTGAAAGCTTTCGCCGTTTCGATGCACGAAATTCGCTAGCGAAAGATCCAATTCTTTTTGTTGGTAGCTCCAGCATGGTGTATTGGGAAACGGCAAACTCATTTCCGGATTATCCAATAATCAACCGCGGTTTTGGTGGTGCTTCATTGCCCGAAGTAATTCACTTCTATGATGATGTTATCAAAAAGCATAATCCTTCTATGATATTCGTTTATTGCGATATTGATGTGGAGCGGGGCCGTTCTCCGGAGTTTGCGGTAAACGCGTTTAAGGAGCTTGTAAATAGAATTGAGCAGGACTTTCCAACAACACCCGTGCTATTCCTGTCGATGAAGCCAACTTTGATTGATGATATTCTGGGCAAAGATGTCCGTAGAAATAAACTGCTTACAAATCAGCTGCTGATGCAATACGCCGAGTCAAAAGATACGCTGAGTTATGTGGACATAACGTCTTCAATGATTGGCGCAAATGGTCGCCTAAAAGACAACATTTTTATCGATGACGGAATGCACTTAAACCCGCTTGGCTATGAATTATGGGATCCAATTATCAAGAGTGAGATCGATAATATACGTAACTAATTTGCTCGGATTCGAAGTTGGATCGGTGACTAACATTCATTGGTCATAAACATCTCATATCTAGCCCAAAAGGCGCTCACTAGTTTTTACACAATCTGCGAACAAAACGGTCGTTCAAGCAATCAGTGAATCTTTAGATTTGTTGATATTTTTGGTTGTTATCCTAATGGCCGCTACTCCTCAAAAGTAACCGTCGATACTTACCAATAATTTGGCTGCCAATGTGAAAGATAAACAGCCACTAATTTTCTACATTTTATAAATGACTTTCGTATTGAGGAAGCGAAGCAGCAATTAATCAATACTGATGATTGGCTCTCAACTATTGCCTTTGCAGTTGGTTTTAATTCTATATAGACATTTAATAAGGCCTTCAAAAATCAACAGGTGTAAACCCCACAACCTTTAGTAAGCAGTAATAAATGTAATTTTTCAAAAAATAATTGAAAAAATACGTTCGAATAGGCCCATTACGACGATAATCTGCATATATCCGTTTAATCTCCATACCTCAAACTATCCAAAATGAAGAGGTCTGATATGAAAGAGCAATTTGATATTGGTAGCAATCTTAATATAGCTGAAGCAAATGAGAAAAAGTCTCCAGCAAAACAGTTGTATCAAGACCTTGCTCAGCAAACCAAAGATAATACGTTAAGAAGCCAAGCTAAAAAGCGTGCTAGAAAACTCTGAATCCAAATAACTTTAAGGAAATATACAATGTCTAGTTTATTCGCGGCACGTTTAGTGGCCGCATTGTTTCTTATTTCAACTGCCTCCTATATGACTGGCAGTGCAATCATAGGGGAGTTGTTGAGTTCACCCGACTATCTTGAACAGGTTTATCCTAACAAATATTCTGTGATCTTAACCATGCTACTGGAGTTTATAAATTCAGCTGCTGTTGTGGGCATCGCTATAGTCATCTATCCCATTATTAAACAATACAATGAACGTATCGCACTTGGCTATGTTGCGTTTAGGCTTATCGAAGCGATTATGTTACTAATGGGGACTGTGGCTTTATTGTCCGTTATGACTCTGAGTAAGGAGCTTATTGAAACCTCAGTCACTAATGTTGATCATTTACATGCAATGGCCACTGTCCTTAAAGCTGAACGTTACGTTAGCTTTCAATTGGGCATGATCCCTTTGGCTATATGCGGTTTTATTCTATGCATTACATTCTACCAATACCGACTTGTGCCGCGGCTGCTATCGGCTTTAGGTTTATTGGGGTATTTTGCTTTATTACTAAAAGTACTGTTTGATTT
>JBLHNW010000157.1:0-8094 GCA_047622205.1 Paraglaciecola sp. | reverse complement strand
GGAATAGCTGCGGCAAATTTAATAAAAAATCATAGAAAAAAAATTATACTGACTGCACCAGCATTCAATACAGTAGATCAAGTATTTAAACATGCCAGGGAATTGCTGCCGGGAGCAAATTTACATAGAAAAGGAATGATTTTGGAACATGGAAGTTTACAATATATACCTCCAGATGCACTACTTGCAAAATCTGTAACTGCTGATATTGTGATGGTAGATGAAGCAGCAGCAATCCCTACCCCACTTTTAAAAAAAATTCTCGCCAAGTACTCTCGTGTAGTTTTTAGTACAACCCTGCATGGTTATGAAGGAAGTGGCAGAGGTTTTGAATTACGTTTCAAAAAGCACTTAAACAGTGTCTGCCCTGAATGGAAATCTATTCATTTAACGCAGCCAATCCGTTGGTATCCAGAAGATGTCTTGGAACGTTTTTGGTTTCAATGCATGCTCATGGTTAAGCAACCATGCATAGAAGAAATTACTCTTAATAGAAACATAATTGAAACCCTTGAGTTAAATGCTGAGCAACTACTTAACGACAGCAGTATGCTTAATAATATATTTCAGTTGCTGGTAAATGCCCATTACCAAACAAGTCCAGATGATCTTGTTAGGTTGTTAGATGCTCCAGAACAACGTTTATTTATATTGAAACAACAGAACAACTTGCTCGGTGTTGCATTAATATCCGAAGAAGGAGGAGAAAAGTTAAAGCTCATCGCAGACCAAATTGCCCGCGGCTCACGAAGAGTAAAAGGTCATCTCGTTCCTCAGTACCTCACATTCCATTGCGGTGATCTGGGCCTATGTAGTATCAAACAATGGCGTATTGTTAGGATTGTCATTGAGCCCGATTTACAAGGTCAGGCCTTAGGAACCATGTTACTAAATGAAATTGAAAAAATTGCTCGTAACCAGAATGTTGAGTTTCTAAGCAGTGCTTTTGGGGCGACAACGCAACTACTCAATTTTTGGCAGAAAAATCTATTTGACGTCACTAAATTAGGATTCAAACGAGATGCTTCAAGTAGTGAGCATAGTGCAATTATTCTGAAGCCACTAACAATAGAGGCTAGCGATTTAACAACTGAGTTAAAGATAATTTTTCACCAAGATCTGCTGTATCAAACTTCAAGGCATTTTAAAAATATTGATACCCATATATTGGTCGCACTATTAAAATATCACTGCAATGACTGGCAACTAAATAAGAATGAAACTCTGCTGATAGTTCAGTTTATCGAAAATATGCGCCCGCAATATTCCTGCGAACACGTTTTGTCCAAGTTACTTGAACACTGTTTATTCAGATATCAGCAGGATCTAACAGAAGATTATGTGTTTTTAGTCGCACTACTATTACAATTTAAAGGTGACAAGGCCATATGTGTTGAATTTTCATTGTCCGGTAAGCAGCAAATTCAGAAACGGGCGCAACAGGCGGTAAAAAACATTTATAATCAAAGTTATCTCGTCAACTCAGCAGATGAGAATTCACTTTAAGCAGGCAATAAAAAAGCCCCCTAAGGAGCTTTTACTAATATCTAAGACAGTATTTCTACTAGATCTTAATACCCTTATTTTTAGCTTTTTCTTTAATGTAAGGTTTCCAACTTCTCGCACTTCGCGATGTTGATGGATCCTTTTCTGCTTCTTTTACATGGTTATAGGCAGTTCTATAGTTTCCAGAGTAAAAGTTAGCTTCCATCATAGCCATATGAATACGGCCCTTATTATCAGCACCCTCATCCAAGGCCAATTGCAGAGCTTTTAGCGCATCCTTATACCTTTCAAAGGACAATAACAGGATACCCTGTTTACGATAATGCTCTGGATCTGAACTCAACTTAGCGGCTTGACCATAATAATCTGCAGCTTTTAGGTGATCCTTCGCTTGATGCCAGCTATTTGCTAGGCTTGCCAAACTCTTTACATCTTTCTTAATTAAACCAGATTTAAGATATTTCTCAAACAAAGTAGCTGCTTTATAAGGGATGTCATTTGTCGCATAAAGTTGCGTTAACGCCTTAATTTCAGCTGCTTTTGTTAAATACCCTTGATTCAGAGCCATTTCGAAAGTGGAGAGTCCTTTTTTATAGTCCTCTATCAACATGTAAAAGAACCCTAACTGCGTCCAATTAGCTTTGTTGTCCGGGAAAATAGCGACCACAGTTTCGGCCACATTCACGGTTTCTTTATACATCTTTCGGGCGTAGTAAGATTGTAACTTTAACGCATACGCGTTTTTGTTAGGTTTCTCAGCCATAGCAATGGATTTGTCGAGCGGAACAATCATTTCGGCGTATTTTTTGCCTTCATAATAAGCTTGACCCAAACGAAGGTAAACGTCTGTATCTTCCTTACAAGTAAAATCCATCCACTGTTCGTACCACACAACCGCGTTATCATAACGCTGCTCTTGCATACTTAAATCTGCAATTAGGCGTAATGTTCCAGCTTGTTCTGAATCATTTAACTTTTTAGCCTTTACAGATTTTTCCAAGTACTCAAGCGCCTTAGCACCACTATCTTTCTTGGTAGCTAATAAATTACCAATAAAACGATCGGTAAACGCTCTGTCAAAAGCTTGCGAAGTATCAATGTCGTAAAGTATCTCCAAAGCTTCATCAAGCAAATCATTATTGTAAGCTTCAAATGCTTTTTGCACCTTTTTCCCTGTTCTTTGAGAAGGTATATTGGTTGAACCACGTTTGTAATCAGCACAAACAATGGCCGCTCCCTGGGCAACAGCATAACTTGAGGTCAATGAAGTAGCAGCAAAAGCTGCCACTACTAGTACTTTCTTAATATCTATATTCATGATGCATCCAACTTAAAGTCTAATTGAACTTTCATATTGAACTGTTTCATCGGCTTGCCATCTTCTATCTTAGGTTTGTATTTCCACTTACCCAATGCACGTTTGGCTTCTCTGTCAAAGACTCGCTTTGGATCAGCTTCAAGTACCGTAACGTCCTCAACGCCACCAACTTCGTTAATAGTAAATGACAGTCTAACCCATCCTTCTTTACCATCACGAGCTGCTTGCACTGGATATTTTGGTTCAATCCTAACGATAGGTGTAGCATCACCATCTCTGGCCATCGCACCTACGCCACCAATATCAACTGATGCTCCACCAATATCAACAGCCGGCATGTTAAAACTCAAACCGTCAGTGTTGGCTTCCGCAACATCCGGTTCCACCGGTTGTATCTTCGGTGGTTGTTGTGGTGGTGGAGGTGGTGGTGGTGGCACCCTGCTACGTGTTTGCGTAGTGTCATCTGGCGGTGCCATAACAATATCGATAACAGGTGCTGGAGGCACACTTTCTGCTGGTCTAGATGAATTAGCGATTAATTTTGCCATAACTACAAACAAAACGAACGCTATTACACCACCTAACAAAATAGAAACTAATAATCTACCCATATTAACCACCTTCCGATGCGATTGAAATACGGTCAATACCAGCTGCTTTTATTTGATCCATGACTTGCATAACAATCCCATGTTCAGCATTTTCATCAGCTTGTATTATCAGCACATCTGATGGTTGTTCAGCCATTAAACGTTCGAGATTAGCACGTACACTATCAATATCAATTTCACGCTTATCCATCCATACCGCACCTTTATCGGTAATCGCTATGAATATATTGGCGTTCTTAGGCATGACAGCTTCACTTGCCCCCGGTTTATTAACTTCAATACCGGCTTCTTTTACGAAAACAGTTGTTACGATAAAAAAGATCAGCATGATAAATACAATATCCAACATCGGAGTCATATCTATCGCAGCTTCTTCTTCCTCAATTCGAATTTTTCGACCCATAAGATCCTCTCTTTAATGATGGGGCAGACTATCGACTAGCTTTTCCCGGGCCATTTTCACTTTCGCCTCAAGACGAGAACTGAAAAACACTCCAGATAACGCTGCTACCATTCCAGCCATTGTTGGAATAGTTGCCATAGATATTCCAGCCGCCATAAGACGAGGGTTACTGGTACCTTGCGTCGCCATGGTCTCGAAAACACCAATCATGCCGGTAACAGTTCCCAGAAGGCCAATAAGAGGACACATAGCAACAAGAGTTTTAATCAATAACATTCTTGTACTAAGGCCATCTGAAGCTTGTGAAATCCATGTGTCACGGATTCTATGCGCATACCAAGAGGTAGTATCTTCCCTGGCGTCCCAATTTGAGATTATTTCATCTCTCAATTTAGGAAACACTGAAGTCAAGTACCAATAACGTTCAACCATGAATACCCACATCAGGAAGAGCGCTAATGCGACGACGTATAACACGTCGCCACCGGCAGCGATAAAGTCCCTGACAGACTCCCATAGTTCTATCAGGAATAACATCTTAAGCGTTCTCCGTCTCAGCGTGCGTGGCTATTATGCCCGCAGTTTGCTCATCGAGAATATGGACAATCGATTTGCTTCGCCCAGCAACAATGCTGTGAGTCAATAACAATGGTAAGGCTGCAATAATACCTTGAGCCGTTGTTACCAATGCCATAGATATACTACCCGCCATTAATCTTGGGTCACCTGTACCAAACAATGTGATTTGTTGGAACGTTGCAATCATACCTAAAACAGTTCCCAACAGACCTAACAACGGTGCAATCGCGGCAAATATCTTAATGATGTTGATTCCACTTTCAATGCTAGGTAATTCACGCAGGATAGCTTCATCTAGTTTCAACTCAAGATTCTCAGCGTCAGCTGTTTTATTCTCGTGATAGACTTTAAGTATACGTCCCAAAGGATTTTTATCTGATGGGTTATTTGTATTATTCAATTGTGAGCGCATTTTTCCACTGATTAACGTCAGGGTTACTACTTTATATAAACCTATCAGTAAACCTAATGCCAGCATGGCCGTAATTACATAACCTACCACACCACCGGCATGATAACGCTCAGTCATGGTAGCCTTTTCCTTCAACAGGCTAAGAATACCACCACTAGAAGGGTCGGCATAAAATCCAATGAAGCCAGATGTAGAACCAAGTAGATCAGTTGCAGAATCTACCAAGTATCCGTCTGGTTGACGGCCTAAAGGCTGAACGATTTCATTTTGGTCATCGTATATCAGGTATCCCTGCTCGCCTATCAAGTTAAATGTACCTATACGTACAACTTCTTGATTAGTTGAACCACCATCTAAGCTGATAACTTCTGTATTAAATCGCGACACTTGACCTGATTCAGTCATTTCAGTTTGTAATGCGAACCATAGGTCTTCCAATTCCTGAATATTAGGTAGACCTTTAGCTTCCTCAGACATACGCTTTAAAAACGCACCACGTCCAGGGAACTCGGCACTAACAATTGAGGTAGATATTTGCCCATAAGCTTCGGCAGATGCTTGACGTACCACACCAAACATTTCTCCCAAAGTACCAGTAGCTTGATCGAGCTCCAGTTCTTTTTCGCTTAGTCTTACTTCATTATCGGCGAAACTTTTCGCAAGAGAGTCACCACGTGAGTTCTCCGCTTTAAGTTCACCTTGTGCTTTTCTCAGTAAAGCTTGCTTATCGGCTCGGGCAGATTGAAATTCCGCTTCGCGAGTAGCATTAATACGTGCTTCAGAAACACGACTTTTCTTCACTTCTGCTAACAACTCTTCTAAAGAAGTTGCTGCTTGTGCTGTCGACGCAAGTAGCGCTAACGATGCTGCAGCAAATATAGATTTAAATATAGTTTTCATCGATATTACTCCGCGGCTTTGATAGGTAGCTTGATTAGATTTGGTGGAAGAAGTTTATTAGCCATACGAACCGCTTTAATTACCGGACCGATGTACTCACCTCCCAACGCTTCCCATTCACGGGCCGAATTATCCCAAACCCAGGCACTTTTTTGATCAAGTGATAACGCGAGTAATGCGGTGCGTCCTAGATTAAAGAAATCAACCGTAATTTCAGTTCCTTGGAAATCGATTTTACCTTGGTAAGAACGAATACCTTTACCATACTGATTCTCTATCTGGTAAGCCTCTATAACCTGACGAAACTGCTCCGACGTGGTTACATTTGAGTTACCCATAACATCTCGAAGACGCTCAGTTCTTTCTTTGCGCTCCTCCATATTGATTGGGATATCAAGAGCAATAAATTGTTCTAAGCTGTCAATCATCCGAAACATAAGCGGCACAACACCACGCTTAACACCATCAATTCCATCAATCTGACGCTGCAAAGAGTCAACACCACGTTGTTGGTCAGCCACTAAGGTTGCAACATAATCGTTGTAAACCTTAAGGTTTTCCGTTTCATCAACTACTTGTCGATATTCACCTAGTATTTCCTGCGATTGCTCGTATAGGTTATTTATTTTCTCTTGGGATTTCGCTGCAGCCGCGTGAATTTTCGCTTCTTCTTTATGAAGGTCATTTAACGGATCTGCAGAGACAACGGAGCTGCTACCAAGTGCAAAGGCACCAATGACGGCAGAAGCGATAAGGTTTCTCTTGCTCATTTTGGACATAATTCCCAACCAATTTTCTTATTTTGGATCCTCGCTACGGATTTGTACTGCCTAGCAAGGGGCTTTAATTATAAAGGCATGTTTCTTAAACTAATAATGTTAAGCAGCAGCTGTTTAACATTAACAAACTTGATGTTCACATGGATGCAAGTAAATTGTCAAGGACGACTAAGTGGATTTGTTAACAAATAGTTACCATTCAATTTCAAAATTACCATATGAGAAAAAATTCTGAAAATATACTTTTAAATTTTCTTAAAAACTGTTAAGTCTGCCATCGAACAGCCTATTATCAGTGCCTAGCGCCTATGCATTTGTTATTGAGCGTTTTTCTTGCGATCCCTCTGGTCACTATGGCTTGTATCAAAACCCCATTTTAATGAAGTTTATAAGTTTAAATTGGTTAAAAATATAACTGCTCTGAGCAGTTACATTTAAGTCATTTATAATGCTATTAACACAAAATAAACATGACGATAGAGTATAGATAGCTTTAAAATTCGCCGGGACAGAACGAGTGAGACATTACACTTCTGTATTGTCCAGTCTCCTTAGGTAGATGACATTCTTTCAAGAATACGTTTTGAAGTGAAGCACCCCAATCGCTCTGAATCCGTTATTTTGAGGTAGCAAGGGTATGCACTTGGCGCCATCTGCTCATTCTTGATTGAAATAAGAGTAAAATATTTATTGCCGTCATATTAAGCGGGAAAATTATTATTAGGAGATGTTAATCAAATAACTCCCCGACACTCCCTTTATCAGTAATATCAAAGGCAATCGTGGTTCTTAAACCCACGGAATTAAATGGAACAGTTCCATGCCACATATATGATGGGAATAACACTAACTTTCCAACCATAGGTTTTACGAAATGGGATGCGGTAAGAGGAGTTTTCAACTGTAATTTTGGTTCACCGAACTTCAGCCAACCTTGCTTTTCGGAATCATGTTCCTCTAGTGGTGGTAATGCCACATAAAAAACTGAGCTGATTCTTCCCATTGGATGCACATGAGAAGTGTGGAAGCCCTGACTAGACAAGCAAACTGACCAAGAGCCTGCAAATTCATATTCAACTAACTCCTGAAAACCAAAGTCTTCCCCAGTTAAGCCCATGGTTTGTTGTAGATAATCGTCAATTTCCAGCCTAATTTGTGTCACTAAAGACTGAATCAACGAGTTTTCGTCGTTAAACAGATTACCGCGTGTTTGCGTTCCTCCTTGTAGGGTCTGATCAAGGGGGGATCTTATGCCAGTATGCAAATGACCAAGGTAAGTACTCAGTTCGGCACAAAAGTCTTCAGTTGAAGCAAAACCCTGTGGGGCTTCGATAGTATAGGCACGCACCAGCTCATTATAATTATTCAGCAAAGCTTCTTTGGGGGAGGATTTTATCCGCATACAGGTCCCAAGATATGCCAAAGCCTGTTGATCTGACGGATTCCACTTTAGTATTTTCTTAAGTTGCACTTCCGCTAAATCACAGGAGTCAGCCTCAAGTAGATTTTTAGCATAATTTAAGCGATGTTCAACCTTAATATCAGCATTTTCCACCATTCTTTTTTGGATAGTTAATGCTTCATCA
>JBLHNW010000156.1:0-8106 GCA_047622205.1 Paraglaciecola sp. | reverse complement strand
ATAACGCTTTCAACTCAAAAGATTTTTTTTACATATCCATCATCGAATAAATGTTGATAGATAAACGTTTTTTCTCTTCAACCATGTGCAGGCGTAAATTTTCAAATAATTCCTGAACCAATTCACAATCAACAGCTTCCAGCATTTCCTCGTATAAATGACAAAAATAATCATCGAGACGGTTAGCCATTGCTTCTACGTCATCACTACTGATTTGATCGGACTGAAAATTCAGTGACAAACAAATCTTCCACACTGTGCTCGTGATCAAATTGAAAAAAAGTATTCAGTATTTTTGCTGGTGCTTTATCGATATAAGTGTGCAATGAAGCCGAGAGATCTGATTCATGTTTGACCAATGTATTGAGAAACATTTTGACTCGTTCACTTGTCGCCTCAGTGGATAACTTTTTGTAAAACTCTGCAACACGAGCATGTAACTGTTGATTACGCAGCAGTAAATCATGGACCTGAGAAAAGTTATTCATCGACCTTTATTCAATTTAGAACTTACACCTATGACGCTTGAAACTTGATTAACAATAAACGCTATTAATCTTTACATATTATTAACATAGCGCAATATATCTTCAGAAGATACTGAAAATTAGGATAATCTTTGTGCAACGTGATTTTTAGCCAGATACCTTGGTTTGTTTAGAAAACTTCTAAGCGGTCATAAGAAGATAAGCTGGAGGATGGGAATTATGATGTGGGGAATTTCTATTGTCCGTAGTAGTGACAATTAGATGTGCGCCTACACCACACTATGTTTACAGGCATAAAAAAAGCGAGAGTGACTCGCTTTTTTCTTACACTTTTATATCTTATTTACGTCTTAGTAATCCCAATCCGAATAGGCACAGACTTAGCCATACAATGCTGCCACCACCACCACCACTTGATGTTGGTGTGACGACAGGATCAGGAACCGTTACAGGATCTGGAATATCTGTTGGTGTAAATTCAACATTCCTCACGGATCCTTTGTCATCGCCCTCTCTGGTGTTTTGATCTTTAGAATAAATCCAGGTGATGCGATTAGTTCCGGCTAATAAATTGATTACTGCATGGGCAGTGAACGGGACTTCGCCTGAGATAAAGTCAACCAGGTTATCGTTAACGTATAAATGTAAAGCATCATAAGGTTCTTCTGGCTCGTCGGTATTTTCCTCTGAGGACACCGACCACTCAAAGTTAAGTTGCCCTTCACCTTCAATCAGAGCCATCAACACGCTATCTTCAAAGTCACCAATTGCGCCACTTTCCACACCAGATACGCTATTCACAGCCCAGGGCAATGCGCCTCCAGAAAACCAAGACACACTGTTAGATGCGCTGCCGGCAATACCGTCTAAATTGTTTGCCGGAGCAATCGCACTGGCTTTTAAAAGCGCCCGACTCGTTGCAACGTTAGGATCATCTGAAGTAATTACTACATATGCTTCAACATCTGTTGCTTCAGTCGGTTTATAGTTAGCGGTTATTTCGCAACTTTCATCAGCGTCTAAGGTCTCGCAATTGCCGACATCAATAGTGAACTCAGAGGCTCCATCAATACTGAAAGTTAGACCAACACTGGCGTTACTGTTGTTGGCAACCCGCAGGGTAGAAGTAATAAATGCATCTTGTGGAGACACACCAAAATCAAGGAGTTGGGTGATGGCGATACCATCAGAAATGGTTGAAAGCCAATCTTTGAATTCTGAAACTCGTGTGAATACACCTGGATAACCAGGTTCAGCACAACCAATTCCCCAACTAACTATACCTACTTGCTGCGGTTCATTGTTAACCATCACGACCAATGGGCCGCCACTGTCGCCCTGACAAGACCCTTTCCCACCTTCAGGAATGGCTGCGCAAATCATCACATCTGTAACCCCAGTGGTATCCGCGGGCCTACCTAAGGTTGTGCCCAGCAATTCGCGGCATTCCTGGTTAGTTGACAAAAATAAGTCAACCTTGTGCAGTACATCAGGAAAATCACTAGTTGGACCTTCACCCGGAGCGTAGCCTACTCGTCCACCCCAACCTGCAACGGTCGCCAGACTATTTTCAATAGCCAATTGGTCAGTTACTTCAGGATCTGCAATTTGTACGGCAGGAGCGTTTACTGAAGAAACCAATTCAACAATTGCCAAGTCATAGTTGATAGCATCCTCATCATACATAGGGTGAATATAGATATTCGCTATGGAAATCGCATTTTCAGCTCCATCTGATAAATCATATTCACCTACATTCATTTTGAATAGATTTGCGGTGTCACTGTTAACACAGTGAGCAGCAGTTAGGACCCATTTATCTCCGAGGAAAGTAGCTCCACATGATGCGTCCTGTGCTATAGCTGCAGAGGTGGAAACTGATAAAGTCGCAATGGTACCAAGTTGATCCAGAATGCTTAACCCATCATCCTGAGAAACGGCTACAACGGGAATTGTTCCAGTAAAATCTGTTCCTAAAGTACCTGATATTTGCCCGGCGATATTATTATAAATAATGACACCAATACCCCCAGCAGCTTCACAATTATCGGCCTTGACTGAAAAATTGATATCGCCGCGTTCGATCAAACACACTTTATTTTCAGCATTTGGGCAGATTTCCTGACCTAATCCACAGGCAGTGACTTCGCCGCTGACATTACCTGAAGGACTAAAGGTAAATGCGTCACTTGTATATGTCACACCATCAACTTGCAGTGAGGTCGAAACATTTTCGAAGGTCACAACAAATGCTGTCATCCAGGGCCAATTGTCTTGTTCAGCCACTTCGCCACCGACAATTTTGGGTTGCACTAGATTATCATTTGCCTGTGGCAAAGAAGAAAACTGATCGCTGCCAGCGTTACTCTGAACGGATAGTAATAGGACGAAAGTAGCACTTACTACTGTTAATAGGCTTTTCATAAATTATTTTTTCCTGATGTTTTGCAGATGACCGAGATTTTCACCATTTTCTTACGATATCGAATTAAACTGGAACAACTTAGTTGTAAACGCATTCTAAATTCCCGCTGAATCGCCATTTGTAGGTAGTATTGGTATCGTCAATGGTGTTAAATATCATCCCTGTTATCACCTTAGATTTACTGTTCAAGCTACCTACCGCCCTTTTTCTTGGTAGAATTTTTCGGCGTCGCTGTATTTTTGTTGAGCTAAATCAATATTATCCTGTAAATACTCAAATTCTCCCTCGATAAGCTGTTTTTCTTCCTGGAGAATTTTAATTTCTTTCTGTAACTCAGCTCTTTGTTCGCGAATTAAGCCATCTTGGATCATAAGTTCGCTTTTTTCATCGATTAGAAAACTTATTTCGCTCAGTCCATCCTGAGAATGTTTGAGCTTTCTCTTTTGGGCCTCTAATTTTTTTCTCAATGAATAAAGATGTTGACCGTCTGTAAAGGCAAGTACAAACTGCTCCTGCAAATCTTCCGGACAACTTCTCTTGTACTCGCGCCCTCGCTGACCCAGGGCAAAGCCATTTGCGGCATTACAGAAGTTTTTTGAACCTTGGTAATGTCCTGCGCGATAACGCTCTAAATTTGGTGTCACGGCATGTTGTGCACAATCTTTACGATATTCCGCGATATGCAACTCAGGTAAGCCGGATGATCCATCTTCGAAGCCGATCGTATACCAATCAGCCGCCAAACATTCGGATTCGTCCATGCTGGCACAAGCTGATAACAAATTTACAAAAAGTAAAATTAGTAGTGTTGTTCTGATCATTTTGATTTCTGTGGTCGGTCAGGTAACGTGAGTATATACCTCTGTTATTCTGAAATGTGTTTTTTGACGCAACATAGGTATATATACAATATGTAGCATTAACAGTGGCTGAACAGTTTTGCTCTGATTTCGTTAATCAAAGAGATTTCTGGCCGAATAACAATAATGAAAACCTATAAGGTAATAATATGTCAGTTGAAACCAAGCGCTCCGTGTTAGTTACTCTAATTGTACTGCTGGTAGCCAGTTTGATAAGCCTGGCGGGCAGTGACGGTGGTATAAAAATTAACGAAGTCGCGCTATTTATCGGCTTAGCAATACTAATTTTTTTACTCCAATGGGTCGCTTTCATACCCGCGTACATGCTTCAAACCGAGCGTTTTTATGACTTCACCGGCAGTGTTACCTATTTAGCGGTCATGGGTCTGGCAATTTTTAATGTCGATGAAGTCGATACACGTTCTGTCGTATTAGCAAGTTTGGTTTCATTGTGGGCAGTACGACTTGGCGCTTTCTTGTCTAATCGTATTTATCAGGATGGCTCTGACAGCCGCTTTGATAATATCAAAGGTAACTTTGCAAGGTTTCTTAGTGCCTGGACATTACAAGGTTTGTGGGTGTTAGTGACAGTTGGTTGTGCCCTTGCCGCAATTACTGGATTAGATAAAGTGCCTTTTGACTGGGTCGGTGTCATTGGAATATTGTTATGGACCCTTGGATTTTCCATTGAAACTATTGCCGACTATCAAAAAAGAGTGTTTCGCAGGAAAGTAAAAGATAAGCACGATTTCATAGAATCTGGTCTTTGGGCTTACTCTCGCCATCCTAATTATTTGGGCGAAATTTTGCTGTGGATTGGCATCGCTGTTATCGCATATCCGGGCTTATCTGGTTGGCAAATGGTAACTCTGATATCACCTATATTCGTCACCTTTTTACTGACTAAGGTGAGTGGAATTCCGTTACTGGAAGCAAAAGCGGATGAACGTTGGCAAAACAATCAAGCTTATCAGGCCTATAAAAAGCGTACGCCAATACTCGTTCCAAAGATCGGCAAGACAGAAAAATAAAGGAGCTCTTTGATACTGGCTAAAGATAAGCCATACACAAACTGGTCGAATCAACGAATTTTCAGACTAGTTGATTAAATGCGTAGTCAATATCACTAATCTTTGTGTGGGTACTATTTTAACTTATTGAAAAATATAAGTTATATAGCTGGCCTGACTATTGCTTTAACATATTTAATATGTGCATTGGTAACCACTTAGAGGAAAGTAATATGTATACAGATGAAGATCTGGGCAAGGCAATAAATAAAAATATTTTCAGCCAGTCATCGGTGAATGAATTTCGCAGTTATATGGCTGAGGTAAATCATACCGTTGCCGTTGATGAAGAAAACTTTCGTTTGATCACTGGATTCAATGATGTGTTTGTTGTTATTGCCAGTGGTTTATTGCTTGCATCGATTGCTTGGTTGGGAGCTAGCATTAGCCCGGTACTGGGAGCCTTGGCACTTTCTGCAGCTTCTTGGGGATTAGCAGAACTATTTGTACTGAGGCGTCGCATGGCTCTTCCCGCCATTGCTTTATTGCTGACCTTTTTAGGGGGAATATTTGCCGCACCAATTTTGTTTGCTGGAAACCTTAATCAACAACCCAGCGAAATAGCGTTTGTGGTGTCAGGGATACTAACCATCATAGCGGCACGTATACATTGGCAACGGTTTATGGTCCCAATTACAATCGCCGCAGGAACAGCTGCCGCCGTCGCCTGCTTATTAGGAATCATTATTAGTCTTTTTCCTGGGGCTCAAACGGGTATTTTGCCAATGGTATTTGTTGCTGGATTAGTAACATTTGGTCTTGCTATGTATTGGGACTCTGCGGACAGAAAACGCCAAACTCGTCACTCAGATGTGGCTTTTTGGCTACATTTGGTATCAGCGCCGATGATTGTCCATCCTATCTTTGCGTCTCTGGGCATTTTACAAGGTGTTGAAAGCCTTTATAGCTCTTTCATTGTTATCGGCTTGTATATTCTATTGGCGATGATTTCAATCGCAGTGGATCGTCGCGCCATTATGGTTTCTGCTCTGGTTTACGTCGTGTACGCTTTTTCCAGTTTATTGGATAATTATGGCATGGTTAGCTCTAGCTTTGCGATTACAGGGGTATGCATAGGTGGCACCTTATTGTTGCTTTCAGTTTTCTGGCAGCTTAGTCGTAAGAAGGTGCTGAATTTGATACCGGACTCGATGCAAATTCATTTGCCCGAACTCAAGGTTTGAATTCTGTTCTAAAGGCATTAAAAACCTGATTAACATAATCAAAGAAGATGTAGTGCCAAACCTATAAGTATAGGCCCGCACAAAACAACAGCCCTGACTCGTTCAGGGCTTTTTATTAAGTGCGATTTTATCCGGTATTTCGCATACCAACAGCAATTCCGGCAATAGTAACCATCATTGCACGTTCCAGTGTGTGGTCGGGTTCATCACCTAAGCTGCGAATTCGTTCCAATAATTCAATTTGCAAATAGTGCAAGGGTTGCAAATAACTGGCCCGAATGTTCATTGATGTAACACCCTTTGGATCACTTTCCAACACACTTTCCTGATTTAACAATTCAAGCAAAAGCGTAATACTTTGGGTCAATTCATCCCGCAGAGCATCACCAAAGTGACGCAATTCAGTTGGCACCAAACGTTTATCGTATTCGAGACTAATACTTGGGTCTGCTTTGCTAAAAACCATGTCTAACATGGATAAACGTGAATTAAAGAACGGCCAATTTTGCAACATATCATCGATTAAAGGCCGTTGTTCCTGATCTAATGTGGTTTGCACTGCCTTCATTACACCCAGCCAGGATGGCAATACCATGCGTGTTTGCGCCCAGGCAAAAATCCATGGAATAGCTCGCAAACTTTCTATACCACCACTGGGTTTACGTTTCGCCGGACGACTACCCAAGGGCAATTTACCCAGTTCTTGTTCTGGCGTGGCGACCCTGAAATAGGGCACGAAATTAGGATCATGGCGGACAATCTGACGATAATTGTCTCTGCCTAACGCTGCCATTTTTGTAATGGCTTCTCGCCATTCTTTTTTCGGTGCCGGAGGCGGCAGAATAAGCGCTTCCAGAATAGCGCTGGCATATAAACTTAGACTGCGTTGGGCCAAAATGGGCATGCCGAATTTATAGCGAATTGTTTCACCTTGTTCGGTCACTCTAAAGCCACCTTTTAATGATCCTGGCGGTTGTGACAGGATCGCCGCATGGGCAGGTAATCCACCTCTACCTATAGTTCCGCCTCTGCCATGGAATAATGTGAGTTTAATATCTTGTTCTTCAGCCAGGCGCACTAACGCTTCCTGAGATTCATATTGGGCCCAACCTGCGGCCATTGCACCGGCGTCTTTAGCCGAGTCAGAATAGCCGATCATGACATGCTGATGGCCTTGAATATACCCACGATACCAGCCAATTGAGAGCAAGTCTTTGGTTACGCTTGCAGCAACATTTAAATCATCCAGAGTTTCAAAAAGCGGTGCCACAGGCATTGGCCAGTTGACACCCATTTCTTTAAGCAACAAATTCACGCTCAATACGTCAGAAGGGAGACTGGCCATGGAAATGATATAAATGCCAAACCCTTCACTACTATGCTTGGCAATCACCTTACAGGTATCCAATACCTCTCGGACCTCATCTGATGGTTGCCACTGAGGAGGGAAAAGAGGGCGTTTGGAACTTAGCTCTTTTAATAGGAAGGCCTGTTTATCTGCTTCACTCCATTGCACATAATCGCCCATGCCAAAATGTCGTGTTAATTCGCCAAAAACATTGGCGTGACGCTCAGAATCTTGCCTAATGTCTAGTTTTAGTAGTTGCACCCCAAAACAATGCACGCGGCGTATGGTATCGAGTAAACGCCCACTGGCTATACCACGCATACCACAGGCTTGTAATGACTGATAACAGAGCATCAGTGGCTCAAGTAGTTGGTTTTTACTACTGATCCATTGGTCTGGGTTGCTGGGACGACCATCAAGGTAATCCATGATCCCGTCTTGTGTCTGGTTAAGTTTACTAAGCAGGGGCCGAAGTAGTGCTCGGTAAGGTTCAAGCGCATCACCCACTTCATCACGCAGGGCTTGATCACAATCACTCATGGATAATTCAACTTGCAAACCGTCAAGATCCCGGGCAAACAATTTGGCAGCGCGTTTGCGTGCCAGCAGCAATACCTGTTCGGTGACTTTCGAGGTGACGTTTGGATTTCCATCCCGGTCTCCACCCATCCACGAATTGAATTTAACTGGGCAGCTTTCTAAAGGTAAAGAAAGTCCATACTTCTCCTGAA
>JBLHNW010000155.1:0-8125 GCA_047622205.1 Paraglaciecola sp. | reverse complement strand
AGATCCAGACGGATATTGGATTGAGATTTTCACACCGGACCGCCTGCCAGATTTATTAGGTGGCCGTTTATAATAGATGATGAATAACAGACATTTCTGCCAACAATAAAGTTAAATCGAAAATGAACAACTGCAAGAGAGGTCTAGAAGTGGGCTGCTAGACCAATGTCGCGTTTCATTTGAAATGAATTATGTACTAGTTTGGATTACCAAGGGAAACTACCGTTCTAAATACCAGTCGACTTTGTCGTAGCCACCGAAACAAGTCATGCCTCATACCACAATATTATTGTCGTTAATTAGAGTTCAAACGATACATATATTTTGGCAGCTTTACGCCCAAAGCGGACTAAATAACTTAACGGGTTGAACGGTAAACTTGGTGGAAAATGATACGTTTCAGCGAACCTGACCCCGCAGGTTTAAATGGTTAAGGCATACATGATGATTCTCCTATTTAACGGAGGTATAAGTATGGTACCTAAATATTAGTTTGGCAGATTAAGCCTGGCTTCGGCCAAAAGCAGACCTAACAGATCCGCCAATACGACTGGAAAAAACGAGTGAGTTTCGAGCGTACGTGCGCGACGGTTTACGCCCAAAGCGGACTAAATAACTTAACGGGTTGAACGGTAAACTTGGTGACAAATAATACGTTTCAGCGAACCTGCCCCCGCAGGTTCTAAAATGCGATCAAGACGCCTGTGTCATTGGTTTTGTAATCGCGGATCATTGGGTTACTTTCGGAGTTTTATTAGTCTTGACTTTTTTAGGTACGCAGGTAATTATACGTCGTATAGTTATTTATGAAGAAACAACCAATGACAACCGGTCATATGTTCATGGCGATGAGCCTTGATGGATTTGTAGCACGAGAAGATTTTGGCCTTGATTGGTTGATGAAGCAGAAGACCGATGGTGAGAACCACGGCAATGAGGCTTTCATGGAGTCCGTTGACGGACTTGTGATGGGGAGTGGTTCATTTCGAACGATACTAACGTTTGATTCTTGGCCTTATGAGAAGCCCGTCGTTGTGTTGAGTAAAACTTTAAAACCGATAGATATCCCTGACGAGCTGCGCGATAAGGTGAGCATCAGCCAGCAAACGCCTCGACAAGTCATGGAATCACTGTCAGAACAAGGTTGGAAGCGAGCATATATCGACGGGGGGAAAATCATCCAAAGTTTCATGCGAGCAGGTTTGATTGGCGATATGACGGTAACACTTGTTCCAATTCTTATCGGCTCAGGCAAACGGATGTTCGGGGAATTGGATACGGACATCGACCTTCATCTATTGGAAACAAAATCATTTCCGTCAGGTCTGATTACAACAAGATATGAGGTTTCTTAAAGATGCCGAAGCCAGCAACGTTGGGGAGACCAAGTAAATCTGCAAAGGCCGTCACTAAGGATAAAGTCCATCAAGTGGCTTTTCGGCTAATAAATCAGAGTGGTTTGGATGCGTTGACATTCCGCGCTTTGGCAAAACAACTTGATGTCACACCAATGGCAATCACCCATCATGTGGGAACTCGGAAACAGTTACTTGTAGCGCTAATCGCTTTTGTATTTTCAGACATTGGCGGGGCCGCCAAAGGGGCAACCCCGAAAATAAGGTTGCGATACCTGCTGAACCGTTATTGCGAACGTGCCATCGAAAATTCGCATCTTATCCCAGCAATGCTTGCTGATCACTCACTCATAAGTGAAGGGCTTTCCCTTTTTACCGATCAAATACGAAATGAGTTGGAAACGTTTGTTGACGCGGAAACAGTCACGCCAATTCTCAATCTCATTATTGACTACACGCACGGTTTTGTCAGTGCTGTCGCCGCTGCACAAGAAAATAACGGCCCGAACCGAAAGGAATACAATACAAGCATAGACTGGGTTTTGAACCAACTATGAACCTGCCTGTCAATTTGCCAAGCGACAGTTCGCCTCCGCTTAAGGTCGATTCAAAATGCTCATTGGCCTTTCTATCTAATATCCGTTCCTTGGCGATAACTGCCATTGAATAATTCTACCTAACGGCCAAAAGCGGACCCAGGTTCACCACTGCTTCACGCCCTTAGCGGACCAAATGAGTTGTCAGGTCCTAACGCCATACATACTGAGATAGCAGACAGTCGAAGCATTGAGTTTCAATCATAGATTTGTGACAGAAGAACCCTTTCGATGCTAGGTTTCTTCGAATAGAAAATTAACTTTAACCCCAGTGATTCTTAATGTGAGATTATCATGAAGTCCAATCAAGGATGATTGGCAAGCGGCCTTTGGCCTGTTTGAAGTCGGGTCAAAGGTTTGTTTACCCCCCTAAATTATCCTAATTTATCAAGAAAATATATATGCCCTTCTCTAACAAGTTTTAATAAAAAAATAGAACTCATCTGGTCGGAGCAGTTAAAAAGTGATATTATATTGATATGGGCGATTTCTGCCCCAAGAACGGTGCAGGTTAACCTGCACCTAATGAAACCGCTAACACTTAGTTGCCAACGATAACCCTGTGAAAGTTAATCTTAGCATGCAGGTGTTAGCAAAAACAAATGCTACAGAGAATATATCATGGCTAAGAACATTAGAGGCAAGAATGACCGCAAAGGTGGCGGTAATGACAACTATGTGATAACAGGTAGGGGGCCTGTTGAGCGCAACAAGCTTGTGAAAGAAGTATTGGATGGTAAACACCCACATCATCATATACTAAAGCACGGAAAGGAAAAATTTGTCAGGGCAAACCCCGACAGAGAAGAAACCAATAACGTCAATGATGGCTGATTGTCTAAACAAGGCTCCAAAAGGAGCCTTTTAACTACCTATAGAACTAGGCCATAAGCGGACACTGGACTTTTCAGGCATTCAAGTTAATGTAGTTTGCAGGATAAACGACCCTATAAAGGTCGAGCTAATACACTATTATGCGCTCAGTTCAAATTAGTACTGGACGAAAAATTATGGGTTTTGTTATGCACAAATTTAATCTAATTGAAAACGCAAATGATTCTTTAGAGCATGCAATTAAGCATATGGGCCCCGTTAGTAAAAACGCAGTAGGTGACTGGAAAAGGATAATCGTTGACTTTTCACATGTAGTTGAGTTGCTCTTTAAAGAAAAACTCCGCCAAATCCATCCTGCCTTTGTATTTGACAACATTGACAAATATCCCTCAAGTGGAGCATTTACAGTAGGTGCGGAAAAAGCCTTTAAAAGGCTCCAGAATATTGGCGGCATTAAATTCTCTAAGCAGGAAATAAGTGCAATAAATACGGCTAGAGAAAAACGAAACGAAATAGAACATTTTGAATTCTCAATATCCGAAGATGAGGCAAAGGTCTTGGTTGGCCAAGTACTTTCATTCATATTTACGTTTTCGGAAAAGCATTTAGAGCTTGATTGGAAAGCTATTCATCTAAAAAAAGGGTGTTGGTGGAACATTTCACAATACACAGAATTCTATAGCGATTTGTTGCGTAAAGCAGAGGATAAAATAATTGAAGAAAAGCTGTACACAATCGAATGCACTTCTTGCCACAATGATACATTCAGCGTGGATTACGAAAAATGTATGGTCTGTAGTCACAAAGAAGATGTAATGAATTGCAAGTGGTGTAAGGAACCATATATTTATTCTTCATGCGAATATGAAGAAGATGCAGAGCTTTGCCCCAGTTGTGAAGATAAGGACGGCTATGCTGCTGCCAACTTTGAAAAATACTAACGATCGCCTAACAAACAGTTGCAATTGGTACAAATTCACTATTCACCTTAAGCCTGACTTCGGCCATAAAGCATACATAAAGAAATCAACCTTTTTGATCTTCCTGATTCCAAATTCGATACAAGTTATTACTTAGTATGATTTATGGTTTCAAATTTACATTTTTGAACTAACAAATCAATTATAGGCTTAAGATTACGATACGAAGATTGTCTGTTATCAAACCGATTGGTACGTCGATGTTCGCGATATTTATTATGTGTAATGAATAGCTTATTTTTGGCTCTTGATAAGGCAACATAGATGGCGCAGTTATTTTCAAATAGTTCACTAGCATAGTTCCAAAAAGCTTGGTCTTCTAGGCCTAGAAAATAGACAGCATGATATTCAAGACCTTTACATTTATGAATATTCATTATTTGTATAGAGTTTGCGGGATTAAACAATCTCGCAGCCATATGTAAGGATTCTGATTGAGCGCACATATTTCTCAAGTGAACCTCAAGACTTTGCCATGTTAAATTATAATACTCTGGCGATTTATATTGCTTCCAACGCCCTTTTATTTTTTGAGTTCCGAGAAAGTGAACAAAACTCTGAATATATAAAAGCAACTCATCAACGGTCGTATCTTCAGTTAAGAGCTTTGTTTTTGATAATATAAAATTAACGAGAATGGTCGTTAACTCTTCTTCTTTTTCATCACCTGCTGTGACTTTATTCAAAGCCAAGTTAATCTCGTAAAGTTCAGTCATAACTTTTGGCGTTGGACATACTAATGCATTTAAAAATAACGAAAAAATCTGCCCTAGTGGCTCCTTCAAAGCATCTTGCAAGTCAGTCATGTCGAGGTTGTTTATTCCAGCTCTCGTGAGTTCAGCTCTCAATATTTCAGTGTACGACGAGGATTGTTGCTTCGTTAGAACACAAATGTCACCCTCACTAACACCTGTAGCAATAACATCGCGGATATTATTTACGATAAAAGATGCCTCTTGGAGTTCGTCACTAAATAGATGCAATGAACAATTTGGAGATTGAGTAGCAAGTGCATTTGTGGGCTGGTGTGGTTCTTTAATGTATTGTAGAACGATCTCTAGTACGTTCTGAATTTCTATTGAAGCCCTAAAATTTTTTACCAGAAATTTGTTTTCAGCTGAAAAATCTGTCAGAAAATCCTTAAATACTGTCTGCCTAGCCCCTGCCCATAACATAATACTCTGATAGAGGTCCCCTACGGTTAAGACTTTGGTAGTTGTATTTTGAAACAGCAATTGAAGAAGTTCGTATTGCTCATTAGTTGTATCTTGAAATTCGTCAACGAAAACATAAGCATATGAATATGAAAAAAAAGATTGTATATCGGCTCTGGCCCTTAAAATACTAATGGCCAACACCAACAAATTATCCATCAATATTCTATCTGTGCCGTTTGCATTTTGCCGACGAAATACAATATCGTAATTGTTATGTGGACGCTCAGCCTCTGGTAGGACATTTTTGAACCTATCAACAATGCTTTTACAGAAAGCGTGAAACGTAAATGAATCGAATCGAGTAGCTTTTTGTCCACACCGCTTGTTTACTCTATCTTTTATATTTAGTTGTGCTTCAGTCTTGAATGTTAACGATAGTATTCTTTTAGGCCAATCGCATTTACCTGTAAAGAATAAGTAATTGGCTTTTTGAGCCAATAACTCAGTTTTGCCAGCACCAGCACCAGCCAAAACAGCAACAGACTCATCGCATGTAATAATATCCAATAACTCATCTGTAGCTTGAATACCATCCGAAGGGCACCATTGAACCATTACTCTATAACCTGTGCAGTAAGATACAATACACGTTCTGCTAGTCGATTTAGTTCTGGAGGTAGCTTCCCCTTTATTTGGATGGGGTTGTATTTGTTTTTTAGTTTCGTAAACATTCTAACGTGTGAAGCAGGTTTACTTTTATTAGATAAAAATCGATATCGATACCATAGGAAGTTGCGTTCCCAGTCATCGCCAAATTCAAATCGTTTGCCAGCATTACCTTTCTTCAATACTGCTTTAACAAGATCCTTTTCTCTTTTTGTACGATCACTATCTTCTTCATCTTCTTTTCCCTCTGAAGGACCACGCTCACCATAATTTACATCTTTTGAACAGAAAATATCTGGAAAGGCACAAATCATTGCATAATCTATATCTAGCGGGCTAGAGAAAAACACGTTACAAGCCTCTAACTCGTGAACTATATTTTTTGTACTCCCATCTTTAAAAGTTATGTCGAATAAATTTGGATTCCTCCCGTCTTTCCAATCAGGTATGCAGGGAATAATATCTTTATTGATATAAATACTCTCTATTGCATCCATTTGACTTAATTGTTCAACAGCATATTTCAATCGACCAAATCCACCGCCATTTCGGTCAATATCAAAATCTAATAAAGTAACAAATGGTATTTTCAAAGTATTAAGCAAACGCCAGAAATGATTTACATGTCTCCCACCTAATGGAACAACAGATATTGAATGTGCATCTAAATCTTGACTATATAGCTCTAGCAACTTAGGAAGAACAACTTGCTCACTATCACCTTCTCCGAGGACTACAAGTTTTGCAAAATAAATTTCAGGATAAGCCTTAATCGCTTCACTAATATACTTTGCCTGTTCGTCACTATCATCGGGTAATGACAACGGCTGAATTTGGGTACTTCTGGTAACATTATCTAAACGGAAGTGACGTATTTGTCTTGGCTCAACTCTTCCGACTAACGATGCAGAGTGCGTAGACACTACAGCCTGGCATAAATCACTAGAACCATACTCTTTTATTAGTGTAATAATTCGCCCCAAATAATGCGGCGATAAATGATTTTCAGGCTCTTCAAGAGCTATCATACTAAAGATAGGAAGCATCATTTTGTCAGCATCAAAATTTGAAACGCCCCCATCAATTAAGGCTTGCCTTGTAGCTTTATCTATATCGAATAACGCCTTAGTAAGAGCAAAATAAACGAGGGATTTTTGGCCATCACTTAGTCTGTTTGTATCTACTTTATTTCCCGCCGCGTCTGGCATGAACTGGAGCTGTATTAATCTTAATATTTCATCTACGTCACCAACTGGAAAATTTAGACCTGCTTGATTAAGGTGTCGACCTTTATATATTTTTTTCCAATTTTCATTTATCGAATTTGTTATTTGCTTCAACGCTGGGTTGTCTACCGCAAGCCTATTCAACTCTTCTGCTTTATCTTCAAATGATTTTTGCTCCCCCTCTGACCACTTAATAGCTTTTAGTAAGCGACCTAGAATTGCTTTTGAAGAATATTTCAACTGCACTAAAGGGTCTCTATTCGCTGGAACATAATTGACTTGAATGGCGTTTCGTTGCGCAGCAGGTAGCCTATGTTTATTTTCTTCTTCAGGGTCATCCATATCACCATCTACAACCCAAATATTTTCTTCTACATCTCCTAAAGGGTTGTAATCAAAACTTAAACTAGCTTCCAAACGAACCCTGAATATAATTTCCCCAGTAACACTTGAGGCAGTTAATCCATTAATTAATGGGGGAATGGATGGGTTGTCATAAGCATCTGACAAAGAAAACCATGCATCAATAAATAGACTTCTTGGAGTATCTTTATGACTATCATCTTCTAAGTGAAAATCTGAAGTGCTTATCCCACGCAATGAATGATCTATAGAAAATAGTTTATTCAAAGCTTCCAGCGTGGCACTTTTCCCTGTTCCGTTATGCCCGATAAATGATGTTACATCAGGTGCAAACTCTATTGTTTGTGGGAATGCAGTAGAAATACTCTTGTAACCAGACACTATTACTTTTTTTAAAAACATAATTGTCCTTAATTATAAAAACGAATTTCACTTGCCGCTATCGGACAAAAATTACAATGTGCGGTGTATTAGGTGCAGTATTTACTGACGAAGTAGTATATTCGGCTAACAACCAAGTAGTGAGACCATAACAATTAACCAACTACCACTCATCGCTCATTTTCACCCTACATATTGAGGAATTGTTTGGTCCGCTTTGGGTCGAAAACTGACCTAATCCCACACTACCAGATAATTTTCTGTGTGTCTGTTTTCGCTAAGAAGTAGTCAGACCTCAATTTTATCGACCGTCTCCTAACTGCTAGACGGTCACTCAGTTAGGACTAAACTTCTCTCGCGGTAGGGTTTCCCCTAATTCAAATTTACTTATGACCAGTTTGTGCTCAAACTGGTCATAATGTTGGCTATAAAGAGTGACAATTAAGAAGCAAAAATCAGTTCAATGCCGATTAATTCAACTCAAGCACAAAAAAGCGTTAACCCAAGTTATTTTGCACGACTTAAGACCTTATAAATTGAACCTGCTTAAGGTTTATTGGTAGTTGT
>JBLHNW010000154.1:0-8213 GCA_047622205.1 Paraglaciecola sp. | reverse complement strand
ACAGCCTGTATGAAGTCTGTGATCGCAAGACAGACAAGGTTAAGTGGACAGCGACACGGATTGATCTCGTATTCGGTTCTAACTCGATCCTTCGTGCCTATGCCGAAGTCTATGCACAGGATGACAATAAGGAGAAGTTCGTGCAGGATTTCGTAACCGCATGGACCAAGGTGATGAACGCCAACCGTTTCGATCTAGGCTGAATCTCGGTACATTTCCCTGCGCTGTCCATGCTTGTGGCGTGGGGATATGTAAATGTAGCTAAGCGGATCTAACGAGCTGATAGAACTTGCGGGCAGCTATTGCTTTTCTTTATTCGGGCCCGGCTATTTCTTAGTTAAGCTACATTTATTTGTTCATTGGATTCCTGTCTTCATAGCTTACTCCGCACGGGTTACCCCCCTTACTTTATAGTGCCTCCTTGACGGTAATGAGGCAAATAGCGCAATTCATTGTGGGTAAATCGAGAGTTACGATCTTGGGTTCTACCAGTAACGTTCATATGAATAATAATGCACTGCTCAATCATAATATGTTCATATCGGTTTGCCATAGTTTTGTGAATGAATTCAAAACAAGCCCTGTATTAGTTAGCCAAAACAATATTTTAATCGATTGATTCATGCGTTTATCCTTACGTTAAAACTGACTTTGTATACAGGTATAATGAAATTTAGTCATTTTTTGCTAAACATGGGTTACTTATATTGCCAAATAGTCTCAATTTCGCGGAACAGAATGCTTAAATCCAGACTACCATTAACCTATTAATGCATTGATTGTAAAAGCAACTTAAGATTTTTTGATTTGATTTTCACAGCATTTTAAAAAAGTAGTTATACAGACGTCTGTATAATCAGTTATGTTTCTAGCAAAGTATTTCTGGCAGGGGGTATTTACTGCACGGCAATCAAACGATTATTACACTGGTGGCATTCGATTAAACACCACGATGTTTAGTGTTAATTAGAAACAAAATCGCTTGGCGCAGTTTAAAGGCGTATAGAGGCTTAACAAAATGACTAATGACTCAAAGAATGTGTTGCAACGTGGCCTTGAAAATATACACGATCCTTTTTCAAGCTTTATCCGCGCGCAGACAACAACCAGCTGGTTTCTTCTGCTAACGACTATCGTGGCCCTGTGGTGGGCTAACTCAGATTATTATTCTACCTACCAGAATCTGACGCACACATCGATTGGCTTTTTTCTGGGTGATTTTAAACTGGAAACTTCACTCAAATACATCATCAATGATGGATTAATGGTCATATTTTTCTTTCTTCTTGGGCTTGAGATAAAACGAGAAGTACTTGTCGGAGATCTCGCTCGACCAGAAAATCGACGTATGCTAATTCTTTGTGCCATCGGTGGGATGGTTTGTCCGGCGGCAATCTATTCGTTGTTCAACTGGTCACATGATTCACAGATTGGCTGGGGCATACCCATGGCAACTGATACCGCATTTGCCCTAGGTGTACTCACTATCGTAAGAAAATACATCCCCGGCAGTCTATTGGCCTTTCTCGTAGGCCTCGCTATCGTGGACGATGTCGGTGCCATATTGGTCATTGCCATATTTTATACCCAGGATTTATCACTATTTCATCTATTAAGCGCATTTGCACTTATTGCATTTTTAGCATTAGGTAATTACGCCGGTGTCCGCCAGCCGTATTTCTATATAGTCGTCGGTATAGTAACCTGGTGGATGATGCACAAATCCGGTGTTCACCCTACGTTCGCCGGCATCGCAATCGCTTTAACTGTGCCAGCACGTCCAAAGTTGACATCGGAAAAATTACTCGTTAAAGCGAAGATAATTATCAACTCAATTCAGAAGCAACCAAAACCTGTCGATGTGCTCGGCAGTCGAACGGATCATGAACAGGTGTTAGAGGTACGCGATTTCGCGGAAAGTGCCGGTACACCGCTGCGTCGCTGGGAAGATGCGCTGGGGTTACCCGTGGCACTATTTATCTTACCCTCGTTTGTGCTGACAAATGCTGGCGTGCCCTTCAGCTTGACCTCATTTATCGAAAGCCTTCAACATCCAACCGGATTAGGAATTATTACTGGACTAGTCCTCGGTAAATTTATCGGCATTTCCGGAGCGTGCTGGCTGGGCCTACGCTACAAAATAGGCCGTTTACCTGATGCTGTTAGCTTTCAACATATCATTGGAATCTCACTCATAGCCGGGATAGGTTTTACTATGTCCACATTTATAGCCACGTTGGGCTTCGACTCTCAACCTGTACATCTCCAAAGTGCAAAATCATCGATTCTGGTGGCTTCATTAATTTCTGCAATCCTAGGAGTGTTGTATATTCGAATTTTTGCGGCAAAGAAACATAACACGTCACTTAATTCGACGTCAAAAAACGGCGTGAATTAGTTTAATCGTTAATCTCAATTCAGAAATAATTTCAGTAATGCTAAACGTCCCCTTTGAAGCTTAAGTTCTAAGCCATTTCAGTCCAGAAATGAGATAGCACAGGGCAAACCTTTCTGTGAAAAGCTTTCATTATGCTCACACACATAACTAGCCTTAACAAGGCTAATGGTAGCCCGGTAGTTACAACACCCGCTTGTAATGCTTGTAGCGCATCGGCACCACCAATACAGACACTCTCATTTCAACAACAATCTTGGGTGGCCGTGTTTAGTTACAGGTGAATGTGCAATAAAAGTGGCAAACCCCCTCATATGAATTATACCTGTATACAAACGGCGCCGTTTCATTTGGCTGTTGGGTGTTGCTAGCTATAGTTTGATCTAATGGAGACGCGGTATGTCATCTGACTCACAATCCCGACATCAAACCTTGGATGAAAATGTAGTATTCCATGTGCATGGCGTGACCAAAGTGTATCAGATGGGTGAGGTGCAGGTGCGAGCTTTGCGCTGTGTTGATATAGATCTGCATCGAGGAAAATTTACCGTATTGTTGGGTGCCTCGGGCAGTGGTAAATCAACACTGCTTAATATTCTTGGTGGTCTGGATACTCCCACAGAAGGCCATGTGTTTTACGGTGAGCGTGATCTAACACGAGCCACTGAAAGTGAGTTAACAGAGTATCGCCGTTTTCACGTGGGTTTTGTTTTTCAGTTTTACAATTTAATTCCCAGCCTGACGGCACGTGAAAATGTTGCCGTGGTCACCGAAATTGCAAAGTCGCCGATGAAACCAGAGGAAGCATTAAAACTGGTTGGTCTACAGGAGCGGCTTGATCATTTTCCTGCACAGCTTTCCGGCGGTGAGCAACAGCGCGTTGCCATCGCACGTGCTATTGCCAAAAATCCTGATGTGTTGTTATGTGATGAGCCCACCGGAGCGTTAGATTCTAAAACCGGTATTGTGGTGTTGCAGGCTTTGCAACGTGTTAACCAAGCGTTAGGTACAACCACGGTTGTCATTACTCACAATGCAGGCATTGCTCAAATGGCTGATCGCGTTATTCATTTAACTGACGGCTTAATCAGTAAGGTGTATAAAAATGAAACTCGATTAACACCTGATGAGTTGAAGTGGTGATGTGGATTTGAAAGCCATCGATATAAAATTATGGCGCGAACTTTGGGGTATGCGTATGCAGGCCCTGGCGATTGATCGTTACGTGATATCAGCATCTGTTGATGGCGTAGCCTGTCGCCAACAATTAAAGGTGGGCGATATTGTTAAGCAAGGGCAGGTACTGTTAGGGATTACGGCATTACAATCACAGGTGCTGGATCCGCGTAGCCGTGCCCAGGCTCAGGTAGCTGCAGCAAAATCGGCTTTACATGCCGCAGAAGAACAGGCAAATGCAGCATCTGCGTTGGCACAATTAGTCATTAATGAATTAACACGGCTGCAGCCATTGATGAAACAAGCGTTGATATCACGTGAAGCCTTTGATAAGGCCAAAACCGAGGTGCAAACGACTGCAGCGTCTCAACGTTCAGCATATTTCCGTGTGGAAGTGGCTCAATATGAACTGGAAGCCGCGCGCACTGCACTGCAATATTCAGCTGCCGCTGACAGCAGTGAGACGGCAGAGCGAGTGCCGGTTCGTTCACCGATAGATTGCAGAATTCTTAAAGTCGTTCGTCAATGCGAAGGTCCGGTACGTACTGGTGATCCATTGCTGGAAGTGGGCGCCCCTTCTGCCCTGGAAATAGAAGTTGATGTGCTTTCAGCAGATGCGGTGAAAATAAAACCCGGCATGAAGGTTCTGTTTGATCGCTGGGGAGGTGACAAACCTTTAGAGGGGCGGGTTCGAATAGTCGAACCGATTGGCTTTACCAAAGCGTCAGCACTTGGGGTTGAAGAACAACGCGTGCTCATTATTTCTGATTTTGTTTCTGAGGCTGAACTGGCAGTAAGGCGTGAAGTTAAAGTAGGTCATCGTAATGGTTTGATTGCACAGATTCTTGAGGGGGTAAATGAGGGTGAACTGGTTATCAATCATCCGAGTGATGAAGTTGATGATGGTAAGCGTGTAGAAGGTCGAGCATTTGATTAACACAACATATGTGATTCATAGACATAGATTCAGTTGGATAGCTGCTTACCCCATCTCATAAAGCTTGGCTGTAATAGGGCGTAATATTTTTCGATATAAAGCGTGCTAGGGTTGTTATAATAAATTGGCACTTAAAAGGATAGATATATGCCGTTATATTATTCAAGTAAAGAACCCTCTGTTTTGAATCTGCCTAAGAAACGGTTGATTAATGTTACCTCAGAGCATGCGAACTTAATGGTTCCTAATCAGCAGTCTCTTATTATCAAAGGGCAAGGCGTTTCAGCCATCGTATTGAAAGAACCGGCTTCACTTGCGTGGGAAATTTACAGTAAGGATAAAACCCAAGGTTTGAAGCTGGAGGTGCTTGATACCGGAGCTGTGCTCTATCAATTGTATGTGCATGATGATTTTGGCAAAAAACAAAAAGATTGGAAAAAAATAGCTTATACCGACAAAACAGTGGCTGCGTTAGATCTCGATCTGAATTGTGTGTATTGGTTCAGTATCGATGGGCCGAATCAAAGAGTCTCTTACGGCAAAGGGGAGATGCGTCAGGCGACGGTGTGTCTGAATTATCCGCCCCAGTCTTCTAAATCAACAGAAACAAGCACAACTGGGCTCGAGTGGCTAAAAGAGGTCTGTGTTGTCACCTTAGACAGTTCCGCCGCTTTGCCTATTTGTCATATTTGGCGAGAGCCTGTCACCCTAGATCCTGCGCTTATCGTGCTTGGAACTGATTGTATCACTATGATGGATGTCGCCAATAATAGTGCAACGGTACCAGAAAACTTAACTTCAGCCTGCCAGATTATTCATGCAAACATTACCGGCACTCGCTTCCAGCTCGATACTCCGGATTTTCCCGATTTTTCAAAAGCAATCGAAGCTAGCATTGCTGATGAGCAGGGTTGGTGTCATAAAACCTTGAAAGAGAAAGAGTGTGAATTTGGCAAGTGCGATGAACAATCAACTTATCTGCGGATCACGCTGGGTGTGAATCAGGGGGATTCACCGGGGATCCCCAATGTCCTGGAGATCTGGCCGCCGGGACATTACTCCCCAATCCACAATCATGGCGATGCCAATGCCATTATTCGCGTGCTCCATGGTGAGATAGAGGTACAGCTTTATCCTATGCTATCGGTTGAGCATATTGAACCTTTTGCGACTAAACGCTTTGTAAAAGATCAAGTCACCTGGCTCTCTCCAGGATTGAATCAGATCCATAAGCTTAAGAATCCACATGAACATGGACCCACGTGCATTACAATACAAAGCTATTTGTATGGTGAAGCTAACGACACACATTACGAATATTTCGATTATATCGATGGGGATAAGATTAAGCAGTTCACTCCGAATTCAGATATGGGGTTTATTCAGTTCAAAGCAAAAATGAAAGAGGAGTGGTATAAGAAAAATTAACGAATTTTGAGGCATACATACCATAAATCTGGATGCCTCATCCCACCTTTAGCTGTGCCACGGGTGTTGAACCTAACGTCTGATTTTATTCACTACTTTTTCTACCTAAAATCAATCATTCTCTTACGTGATTTACCTGTTGTTTATACAGGTATAATGAAAATAGTATCAATTTCATTCGCTTATTCTCATTTCCCACAGTAAAAAGTCTTAATTTCACCGCTGGCATGTTTTTATCCTATTGATTTAAAATTGTTATCAGGAGTATCATGTTGCACGATTGTTAACATGTTGCTTATTTGTTGGCAGTCTGGGTTCTTGCTTTGAAGAATTCACCTATTAATTTGTTATGAGTAATCAATAAGGAATGATATGACTAAAGAAAAAGAAGATTTTCAGAAATTATGTGATAGTTCTATAGAGTTATTCAATGCCGGAGATTATGAAGGCGTAGCTAAGCTGTATAAAAAAGAAACACAATTTTTAGCGCCTGATTTCAGTAGAATTACTACTCGAGAAGGTGTGAGTAACTTCTGGAAACATACGTTCAATGCTGGCTATCGGTTTCAGAAAGTAGAAACGATAGAGGTACGGGTAGGTGGAGAGCTAGCGTATTGGTTGTTTAACTGGGTAATGACTAACCCAGATAAAAACGGTGAAACGAACACTCAAACTGGGAAAAATGTATTGGTTTGGGAAAGGGTAGGAGAAGAATGGCTGGTTTGCTTAGATAGTTGGAATTCACCAGCTTAAAACTCATAACAAGCGCCAGCAATCTGATCTCCGCAAACGGGCTTGTTTTTTTGCAAAGGGTGCAAAAAATCAAGCCTCCTTGCTCCGGCAGTTGTGGCGGGCGTTATTCGTTTCGGGAATCTATGAGTGTATATCTTGGACACCAATCCGAATTGTTTACTGCTTTGCTGTACTCGTAAAGTATACGTTGTTGCTGATTAAGAAGGGCTGTCTTATCTTTTCGGCATGACGATAAAAATGGAAGCTGAAATAAGGAGGAATTATACAAAAACACAGAATGTTTAAGTTGGTGCGTGAATTGGTTGAAGAAGTGCCAGGTTTGCATCTACCAATTAATGATCGCCCTGTACCACGCTTAACTGTTGCGTCCGCAGCCCGATTATTGTCGGATTTTAAACCGCTGACTGGCGTTATTTTATCACCGCTTTACTTGCATCGAGCCCAATACTTGCTTATGCGCCAATAGGTGGTGCTGTTTGGGCAAAAATATCAAAGCTGCGAGCCGCTTTTAACAGCGCCTGAAGGTTATCTAAACCGTCGATATTGATACGGTTGCGGAATAAACCCCAATCTAAGAAACAGGCTAAGCGTAATTCACCATCGGTGAACGGAGCTTGGCTGCTATAAGAACTTTCATTCATGTGAAGTAAGGCGCTTTCAACACGATCTCTATGGCGGGTCAAGTAACTGCTTTGCTCAGGCGTAATATCATCAAACTTTTCAAGAAAGAATAGGTTTACCGCAGCATCCAATACTGTATTTACATTACAAAATAAATTAAAGTCTTGCGCATTTTTTAAAAATGATTTCCCTGACTGCTCACGCAAATACATTAGAATACTAGCAGAATCTGTTAAACCAATATCTTTACCTGCTTTCTGATCCTGAAGAAATGGAACTTTTTTTGTTGGAGAAAGTTTCGCACTACTATCAGCATCGGTCTCAATGAATTCACACGCTAAATTGCCATTTAGTTGGCCTTCCAATAACGCAATGCGGCAATGACGAACAAATGGAGAAGTGTAGCTTCCGTATAATTTCATAATAATTCCTTGATTCACTTTTGGTAAAAACCGTTATTGGCTATTTGGCCTATGCATATATCTTTTATCGTATTGGTAATGAGTGTGACATTAAAGGCCTTTAAAGCACAAGGATGATTTCTTCGAATCTATATGAATGCTTTAACAATATAAAGTACGTACACTTGCAGTTTAGTACAATAACTGTGATTACCGAGGGAGTGTGACGGAGTAATTACCGTGGGACTTTGTCATTTACACTGTTAAGTTTAGTTCACCCCCTCTCATTTTCACTATGGTGTTTTTGCTAATGCCTCTGAACGCTCGATCCGTAACACCTTTGTATTCAGCTTTTCTCTTACCCAGATGTTTCTTATTGTCGAGTGACTGATTGATATGTTGTGCCTTTTCATCATTTCACTACTGATAGGGATTTGGGTCAGGTGAGGTTTTTCTAATGTCAGCTCGATGACTTTATCTTCAACATCTTGGTCTATACGAT
>JBLHNW010000153.1:0-8249 GCA_047622205.1 Paraglaciecola sp. | reverse complement strand
TCGGCTCTCCAATCATTCTTGCACTAGCAGGCGCAAGCGATGCGGTAATTGCGGTATCAGGCGCATTTAACTTTATGAGCGCTTATTTAAATCACTCAAATTTACCCCTACGCTCAGGTATCTATGGTCTTTATTTCACGACGAGTGAGCAGCATCATTTGCACCACTCCCATGATATGGATAGCAGTAATTCGAATTTTGGTTGTTCCATCATTATCTGGGATAGAATATTTGGCACCTACTCAGGGCGCAATGATATAGAAAAAATTGGCGCTGGCTCGGGAAAAGCCTTGAGTATTTTAGAGCAATATAAAATGGCATTTGTATCCAATGACAGACTTAAAAAGTACTAACTCCAATGAAAACTAAGGTAAGGACAAATTTGATGATGTGGAATAAAGGCGTTACCGCTCTTTTCATCTTGCTTATGTTCACTCAGTTATCCGCAGCAGAAAAAGCGGCAGACTCACCTAAAGAACAGGCTGTAATAGCCCAAAATCTCACTATTGCTGAGGGTTTTATTGATGCTTTCTATTCATTTAACTCTACTTTGTTAGACCCTTACTTGAGTAAAGCCAATGAAACGTCAGATAATATTCGTCGATATCAAGGATGGGCCGAAGGTGGCAACTATAAAGTGCTGCAACGCCAAGCCTGCCAGCTCGAATCCCCCTCAGTCATTGTCTGCTCCATTACGGTTCAGGACGATCCAGTTCAAGCGCTACATACCGGTTTTAATGTGACTGACACTTTTCATCTAACTTTTGACAATGGTCATATAATGTCGATTGACACCAGTTCTGACGATCAGCCCATTTATTACGAGGCCAAAAAATGGGTCGAAGCCAATATGCCAGAGGTGATGACTGGCCCTTGCGATAAGAGTGCTAAGACACCAGGAGACTGTGCCCGGGCAATGACTGAAGGATATAAACGCTTTTATGGGAGTGTAAATAAATAGGTACCATGTTTTAACAGCGATTAGGCTTCATTTCTCTAACGCGTTAATAATGACTGAGTTTACTGTAACAAAGCCACAGCTAGCTAGCCACGCGACTGCCTCTTCAGTATTTGTAAATACTTGTCGCTCATAATACTCATCAGTTTGAGGGATAAGGCTTTCTAATTGCATCTCTTTGGGGGCATTAGGTGTGTAAACATGACAATCTTTGATGCAGCCATTAGCTTTAAACCATTCACAATGCTCTTCAACATGTCTGGCTATTGCTGGAACCCCTAATTCCCAGTCTTCAAATATAGAAAGGATAGCCCACTCTTTATCAACCAGAGGAGTTGCTTTAGAGCGAAATTCTTTAACATAGGATATAATAGCTTCTTCATTCCAAGCACCAGAAAACCACTGCACAACAACACTACCACAAACTTCAATCTTCCAATCACCGTGAATTCTAAACATAACATTTCCTTTTCACACTGGGTCTACAATACATATAATCATTAAATTCATACAATATCAGTGCATTATAAACTGTAAAAATAGCTTTTTTAAATAATTGAACATTAATAATCCGTATCAGTAACATGAAATGCATGTTGCACTAGGACAAATATGAGAAATCTTTATAGATTAATTTCTGCCCTGATCATTAACTGATACTAATTGGTTATTTTATTAAGGGCTGTTGTTCATTCACAAGAGCCCTTGGCAGAATTTTCTTATACTTCACTAGGAGAGCAACCTGTTTTCACGCATTTGAATTACCTGTACTACCAGTTTGTTCAGTAAGTTCAATCGATCTCTTGCCAGTAGCGTTTGGTTAATCGTATGGGCAGTTTTCGCTCAAATCAGCCCTTGCGAGTTTGATTACTTAGGATGAAACTGAAGAAATACATACTGCAAACGAAACGGCAGCAATCTATACCCAGACCTAAAGACATACAGCAGCGTACAGTTTAGGTTTCTAATAAAAAGCTTTTTATTACTTCCCGGTAGTTACGGCTCACCTTAATCTTTTCAAATTCACTTAATTGTAAAAAGAATTCACCTTTGCTGTGGGGAATAACCTTCTCGATACGATTTAGGTTCACAATAGTTGAACGATGCACGCGCTTAAATATATTTTCATCCAGTTCAGCTAACAAATCTTTTAAGGTACTGCGCTTAATGTGGGTTACACCATCGGCATGCAGGCATACATAATCACCTGCAGCATCAACCCACTCAATGTCATTTTGTTTAAGCAAAGTGATCACATCACGGTCCTTTATCACTATTTTCCGCTCTATATTGTGATTGTCAGTTTGCTGGGAAAAGCCTTGTTGATTAACCTGAGTGTTTTCAAGACCTCGATTATTAATATCTTCGATTGCACCGATGATTTTGGTTTTTTGCCCCTCTTCTTCCTGACTAAATCGCTCCAGGGCTCGATCTACAGCTCGCTGCAGTTGTTCTACATCCAGTGGTTTAAGAATATAATCCACCGCGTGAACATCAAAAGCTTCCAGGGCATATTGTTCGTATGCCGTGGTAAATACAACTAAGGGGATAACATCGGCTTGCAGCTTTTGTACTACGTCAAAACCATTCATACCTGGCATTTGAATATCCAGAAACATCAAATCTGGAGAGAGCTCCATAGTTGCTTCAAAGGCTTCTCTGCCGTTTTTGCATTCCCCAATAATTTCAATTTCAGGAATTTTTTCCAAATGTTTCCGTATCAACTGGAGCGCCAAGGGCTCATCATCAACTATCAGAGTTCTTAATTTAATCATACTGCAAGCTTACGCCTTTTAGATGAGTCTTCAATCGGCTCAAAGGGAATTTTAATAGTAGATTTTAGCCCACCAGAGGGAAGTGTTTTCAAAATAAAATCATAATTGTCAGGGTACAATGTTTCCAATCTTTCATCGGTATTGCGTAACCCAACACCTCTGCCGTTAGAACTCAGTATTTTACTTTTTTGTATCTTTACATCCGAACCGGTGTCACACAACTCTAATATCAATTTATTATCTGACACATGTGCATTCAAACTAATAGTGCCGCCTTCCTCACTCTTGGCAATGGCATGTTTCATAGAATTTTCAATCAGAGGCTGTAATAACAAACTAGGTATTCCCGCTGACTTGGCTTGTTCGTCTATTTGAAAGTCCAAGGTCAATCGATCACCAAAGCGCGTTTTTTCAATCTCCAGATATAACTTTAGCGCACTCACTTCCTTCTCAAGGGCAATTTTGGTATCAGGATTGTTATCCAGTGAATAACGTAAAAACTTACTCAATTGAACAATCATACGCTGTGCTTTTTCAGCTTCTTCCACTTCCACCAACGAGTTGATTGCGTTTAAGGTGTTGCACAGAAAGTGTGGATTTAATTGATAACGCAACATCTTTAATTGTGCGTCCCTGGCAACGTTTTGTGCGGATATACGTTTAATTTGTTCTTCTCTACGCAACGCTTCTGCCGCTAACACTATCTTGTGTTCGGATTGCAATAACTGAGAATAACGTATGCCATGAAAGGTGATGGTCCAACACAGAAAAATAAATACACTACCAAAATACCAACCACCAAAATCCCCCCACAGGCCTTGCTCATTTGTCATCTCAATAAAAGTACTTAGCCTAATCACCGTCCAGGCCAACGCCATCAAAGCAAGCAGAAAAAATATAATACTGCTTCTGAGAATGAGGGATTTGTCCCAGATTCGCATGGAAACCCAATACAAGGGTAGCGACAACAATATACCCATGACGGATTGAAATAAGGTATGTGTAATGTAAGGCCAGTAAAATTGTTGGTACCAGACAGTTAGAGTTAAAAACGTGATTATGCTTACACAAAGCCAGAAACCGACGTGCAGCGACCAGAATTGGTAAACACTGTTTTGAGTAGTCGCTCTTTGAAAAATTTTTAACACTATAACTAAACATCCTCCTCGGAGATCTTCGTGGCATATTACACCTCGAGCGCCGTCTCGGCTAGCTCATACCCGCGCTTACGCTCAGAAAAAATCCAATTCGGCAGATTTGTTGATTCATACCAGAATTATAGCTAGCAGATTTGCTCCTTCAATCTACCAGCTTGACCCACTAATAATCCGGCTGGTCTCAATATCATTGCCTGTAAAATTTAATCTGTACATTATCAATCGTTAACAATTTTGAAACATTTATTAGCGCACAGTGATCCTCGTAATTTTGTTGCAACAATTTACTTAAATTAACGGGGATCTAGAAAACACTGAAGGCGATTTAATCTTGACCGAACATCTAAGCAAATCATGGGATGCAGCAAAAACCATATAAAAGCTTAATCAAGATTACAGAACCACAGATAAAGTCACATCATTAACTGGTACGTCAGTAAGGTCTCTTCATTATGAAAAAAAATGTCCCGCAATATTTACTCATCTTGGCTCTTAACCTGGCAATAGGTGGTTATGTTGCAGCTGATAAACCAACAGAGGTCAGCGAAGAGTTATCTTTGTGTTATGCCGAAACTGGGCTTACTGGATCGGTGGCAGATAAAAGATTAGCGAATATCAATTGGCAATCCTTAATTAACAATGAAGCCGATATCGCCAAAGCTCTAGCTACGATGAGTATAGAAGAAAAAGTCGGCCAGATGGTGCAGACTGATATTGTTGCCGCGACACCTGATGAGATCAAAAAACATAACATTGGCTCAATTATTAATCTTACTCCCGATGGAAAATTAGGCACTACTCAAGCTTGGCGGAAATTAGCAGATTCTTACCAACTAGCAGCCCTGCAAAGTAGTTCAGCTATTCCCATAGTATTTGCCATTGATGCTGTGCACGGTCACAGTTATTTTGATGGGAATGGGGTGATACTCCCTCATAACATTGGTTTAGGTGCGACCCGAAATCCAGACTTAGTTGAGCAGTTGGCCCGTCTGACCGCAAAAGAATTGTCGGCAACCGGTGTACGCTGGACATTTTCACCAACGATTGCCGTTGCGCAAAATATCCGCTGGGGCAGAACCTATGAATCGTTCGGTGAAACCACAGCATTACAACAGATGTTTGCAGCGCCTATGGTGGCAGGGTATCAGGGTGATGATTTAAGCGCCGATCACACGGTAGGTGCAACGGCAAAACATTTCGTTGCTGATGGAGCAACCGACGATGGCATTGATCGGGGCGATGCGAGTATCTCTGAGCTAGAGATGCGAACCACACACCTACCAGGATTTATTGACGCCATCGAGCGAGATGTGGTGTCGGTAATGGCGTCATTTAGCTCAATAAATGGTGAAAAACTGCATGGCTCAAAAACCCTATTGACTGGCTTGCTCAAAAAAGAACTTGGCTTTGACGGTGTAGTTATTACTGACTGGGAAGGCGTACAGATGGCCGGTTTAACCCTCAAACAAGGCCTGGATGCCGGTATTGACATGTTTATGTTTGCCCAGTCATGGAAAACCAGTTTGCCGGAAATCATCAAACTGGTCGAAAATGGTGAAGTGCCGGTTTCCAGAATAGACGATGCGGTGACACGTATTCTTAAAATGAAATTGAAGTTAGGTTTGTTTAAAAAGCCACTCAGTACGTCCGCCTGTGCCGACTCAGTTGGCTCTCAGGAGCATCGCAATCTCGCCAAACAAGCCGTGCGAGAATCACTGGTACTGCTAAAGAACCATGAGGCTATTTTACCTTTAAGCAAAACGGCAAAAGTCATCGTCGTCGGCTCTCACGCGAACAACATTCCCTATCAATGTGGCGGTTGGACTAAAAAATGGCAGGGTGCCCATCTCGATCTTTATAACAGCCCAGAACGCCCGGTTGAAGGCGCTACCAGCATACTTGATGGCATAAAAAATGTTATCGGCGAAGCAAACGTCATTGATGCCGGTATCAGTGGCATGAGCGATTTGGCAGATGTTGCCATAATCGTGGTTGGTGAAACCCCCTATGCAGAAGGTATTGGCGATAGGCCTGCCGCAGAGCTTGTGCTCTCAGAGGAAAGTCGGAAGCTCATTAAAACCTATCATGATGCTGGCAAAAAAGTAGTCACCCTGCTGATTTCCGGCAGGCCTTTGTTGGTTAATGAACAAATCGAACAATCCTCGGCATTTGTAGCCGCCTGGCTACCCGGTTCCGAAGGCCAGGGGATCGCCGAAGTTCTGTTTGGTGATGCTGATTTCAAAGGGAAATTGGGTTTTTCCTGGCCAGGCGATGTCAGCCAAATTGGCATTCAACAGGACGAGCCTAACTATGCGCCTCGCTACCCCTATGGATTTGGTTTGCGCTATTAAAGATTGTATTGGAGGCAAAAACAGCGAACGGCTACCCTTTTAGTTTATGAATTAAACAAGAAGGTGATAAGATATTAACGTTGTTCAATAACACTATCTGTTTGTCGCTAGTGCGGTGTTTATAAGGAAATTTTTATGAATATATTGAGTTATTTGTCACGTACTACACTCATCATTATTATGACTTTAGTTTGTTATTCCTCTGCGCTACATGGTGCTTCAAGCCCTGCTTCTGCACCGACTTTAGCCGATTACGGGCAGTTACCTACAATACAAAACATGGCCGTCTCGCCCAGCGGTGAAAGACTCGCCTACCGAAAAACCAGCGCCGACAATGACCTAATTATAATTTATTCTGTGGCTGAAAATAAAGTCATTACCGGTCTGAATGCAGCAGAAATTGAGCCTAAGGATATTTACTTCGTTAGCGAGAATGAACTGATATTAATTGTGTCAAGTTTTGGCCGTATCGATGGTTATAGAGGCGAACACACGACTAGTTCTGCCTATGTTTTTAACATAAAAACTAAACGACTAACCGCACTCATGAAGGCAGGAGGTTTGATTACCCCGGGATACTTAAATCTGAGTAATATTGTCGGCCTGAGTCCAGACAAGAAGCGTCTTTACATGGCCGCTCATTCCGGGGAAAAACTCAGTATGAATGACAATGTAAGACCCAAATACTCATTGATGAATGTGCGTCTTAATAAACCCAGCAGACCTTCTTTTCACTCTCAAGGCTCAATTGATACCATCGACTACTTCGTTGGTAAAGACGGTAAACCTTTAGTTGAAGAAAGATATAACAACCTAAAAGACCAACATTCAATTCTCGTTTATGACGGTGAAAATTGGAAAGAAATCTACACTAAAACTGAGAAAATCAGAACCATCAATCTGGTGGGTTTAGCTGCAGACTTCAAATCTCTGGTTGTCCTAAAATATAATAATGACACCGGGCGTATTGCCTATTACTTAATGTCCCTTGCTGACGCCTCCCTCTCACTCTCTGGCATGAGTCGTAGCGATGCAGATATCGAAGACGTCATTACAGATATTAATCGTGTGGTGTATGGGGTGAGCTATTCAGGCTTTAACCGCAGCTATAAGTTTTTTGACCAAAGCTTAGATCAGCGAATGAAGGACATTCTTGCAAAATTTCCCGACCATACGGTTTGGCTTAAAAGCTGGAGTCCCGATTGGAAGAATCTGCTTGTTTATGCAGAAGGCCCTAGTTCCCCAGGCGACTTCTATTTATTCCCCTTAGATCAAGCCCCCTCTTTTATCGCTACTGCCCGACCTAATATCGCCCCTGAACATATTCATCCCATAGCTGACCTTACAATTAAGGCCCGTGACGGTTTGAAAATTCCGACTGTCCTTACCATTCCTCAGCGATCTATAGATTCGTTAAAAAACCTCCCGGCGGTTATTCTGCCGCATGGTGGCCCTGAATCTTATGATCAAATTCGCTTTGACTGGTTGGCCCAGGCCATAGCCAGTCATGGCTTTCTGGTGATCCAGCCGCAATTTAGAGGTTCAACTGGATTCGGTTCGGAACATAGAAGAGCCGGCTATGGCGAGTGGGGCAAAAAAATGCAGGATGACTTAAGTGATAGCGTCGCCTATTTGTCTGACAAAGGCATAATCGATGGGGATAAGGTCTGTATAGTCGGTGCCAGTTATGGAGGTTACGCCGCCCTGGCTGGTGGTGCTTTTACGCCTGACTTATATAAATGCGTGGTATCGGTTAATGGCGTAAGCGATCTTAATAAGATGTTGAGCTCGGCAGATTATTATACCTCAACAGGTCACTGGGTCCTGTCATATTGGGAAAAGTTGCTGGCTAATGGAGAGACAGACAAAAAGGCGCTAGCAGGCGTTTCGCCGTTAAATTTTGCGGATAACTTTACAGCTCCTACCTTACTCATCCATGGCGAAAATGATCATGTTGTACGTATGTACCAATCAGAAAGAATGTACAGCAAGCTAAAATCCAGCAAAA
>JBLHNW010000152.1:0-8299 GCA_047622205.1 Paraglaciecola sp. | reverse complement strand
TACTAGCGTCGAATATCGATTCGATTTCTGCTGTTGAGAGCGCACGCTCATAAAGCGCGACTTCATCTAACAAGCCATGAAAAGATTTTGGGCCTGCGCGTTGCGCCAGTATGCCAAACGTGAGAGGCAAATTCGGGGTCGTGCTCAGGGAGATTGTGCTGCTCGTGTCCAATACACCATTTACGTACAGTGTAACTACCTCATCACCGTATGTTACCGCTACATGATTCCACTCACCGGTTTGGATTATCGTTGAGCCCATCAAGTGCTCGCCGTCATTACCGGTAAGAAATTGATTTCCCTCAAGCCAAATCCCCCAATCCCAGGTATCTCGGTCGGTGCCCTTTTTAACCATGATGGCTTGAAATTCTGGACTCACCGTCGCCGCATTTACCCAAGCCTCTATTGTGAACTCATCACTTGCTGAAAAGTTGAAATTTTCATTATAGCGAATGCTCACATAATCAGGGTTTGCAGGCGTGTCAAAGCTAAACGCTGTGCCCACTATCCCGTCACCTAAGCGGGCACCATTTATCAACCTGCCGTGATTATCATTCACGATATCTCTGGCGTTTCTATCGGCTGGCCACCAACTGATTAATCCCTCAGGCGGCGGAGTACATAACGGGTCGCCGTCAATTTGTATGGGGATGTTGCTGCTTGTGTTAGTGCCATCACCTAGTTGCCCATCGTCATTACGACCCCATGCCCAGAGTGCGCCATCTGTTTTGATAGCCAATGAATGATAATAGCCTCCTCCAATACTTTGCCAATTGGTGTCACTGCCAATTTGTATGGGTACATTGCTGTCTGTACTAGTGCCATCACCTAGTTGCCCATATTCGTTATCACCCCAGGCCCAGGGCGTGCCGTCTGTTTTGATAGCCAATGAATGAAAAGCAGCCCCACTGATACTTTGCCAATTGGTGTCACTGCCAATTTGTATGGGTACATTGCTGTCTGTGTTAGTGCCATCACCTAGTTGCCCAAACCAGTTATAACCCCATGCCCAGAGTGTGCCATCTGTTTTGATAGCCAATGAATGATGATTGCCTCCTCTAATACTTTGCCAATTGGTGTCACTGCTAATTTGTATGGGTACATTGCTGGCTCTACTAGTGCCATCACCTAGTTGCCCAAACCCGTTAAAACCCCATGCCCAGAGTGTGCCATCTGTTTTGATAGCCAATGAATGATATACTCCTCCTCCAATACTTTGCCAATTGGTGTCACTGCCAATTTGTATGGGTACATTGCTGTCTGTACTAGTGCCATCACCTAGTTGCCCATCGCGGTTTAAACCCCATGCCCAGAGTGTGCCATCTGTTTTGATAGCCAATGAATGATAAAAGCCTCCTCCAATACTTTGCCAATTGGTGTCACTGCCAATTTGTATGGGTACATTGCTGTCTGTACTAGTGCCATCACCTAGTTGCCCAGCCCCGTTATAACCCCATGCCCAGAGTGTGCCATCTGTTTTGATAGCCAATGAATGACCCCAGCCTCCTCCAATACTTTGCCAATTGGTGTCACTGCCAATTTGTATGGGTACATTGCTGTCTGTACTAGTGCCATCACCTAGTTGCCCATACACGTTACTACCCCATGCCCAGAGTGTGCCATCTGTTTTGATAGCCAATGAATGATACAAGCCAGCTTCAATCTGTTTCCACTGACTAGCCAACACTGCACTGCTTGTAAAGACGGTGAACAACAAAATGAGAATAACAAAACAAGACTTCAGGTGACCTTTTAAAAAATACGCTGACATGGTTAAAACTCCTTTTTTGGGTGTCGTAAGTACTGTTTTACGCTTCAATATGAATAAATAGGCAAAAGTAAGGAGGGAAAGTGCAGACTGCCTGTTCCCTGGCTCGACGATTATCAATCCGATAGTTTAGGAAATAATTACCTATTTTAAAAAAATAGTGTATTTTTTTGTACAAATCAAATCAAATAACAAAGGAAATGAAACTCCTCACGGGAGTTGAAGCAGATTAAATGTGGGCGACATATCGGAGTATCACTATGGGTACACCTTAGCGAGTGGTTTGCCATTTATCGATAATGTGGGTGCCTTACGTGATGGGTACCAAGCCAACACTTATGCCATCACAGAGCAGTAAAACAAAACCAGCGAAAATTTTAATCATCGTACGACAATAATTCACTCACTATAGCCAGTCGCCATACGCAGCCCATGTTGGCTTAGTTGTCTGTCAGAATAAAGGCTGACCTATGTCTTCTGCGCTCAAAACAACCAACAAAACTCTTAATGTTAATTCGGAACATTCGCTATTAGTAAAGTAAGCTAGAACGGCAGCTATGCGGTAAAATGAAAGAATAATTAGAAGATGCTTGAACGGCGGGTGATCGCTGTGAGTTCAACTGGTCAACGCAACACTATACTTATATAAAGTGGAGGCGTTGCTATTATGCAAAGAAAAAGAATTTACTACAATGCACAACAACGTGCTGTGATTTGGGACCGATATCAACAAGGTGATTCCTTGCATGATATAGCAAAAATCTTCGATAGAATGCACTCAAGTATACAAGGACTACTTGCTCGAACGGGTGGAATAAGACCTCCTGATAAAACAAGATCTGGTTTACATCTAACTTCTCAAGAAAGAGAAGGAATTTCTCGTGGTTTATCATCACAATTATCAATTCGTGAGATAGCGAAACAGCTTAATCGAGCTCCTTCGACAGTATCCAGGGAGGTTAATCGAAATGGTGGGTGCGAAACATATAGAGCGAATAAAGCCGACACAGCAGCATGGGAACGCGCAAAAAGACCAAAGCGATGTAAACTTCTTTTGAACAAAGTATTAGCACAATTGGTTGCGATGAAATTACATCGAACTTGGTCGCCACAGCAAATCGCAGGTTGGCTCATGCGTACGTATTCTGATAAGGACTTACATGTGTCTCACGAAACAATATACAAAACCCTCTATGTCCAAACATGAGGGGCTTTAAAGAAAGAATTGCAAAAATATTTGAGGTCTCAACGCGTCATGAGACGCTCTAAACATGCCACCTTAAAAGGTAAAGGCTTAGGTAAAATAGTAGATGCAGTTAATATCAGTGAAAGACCGCCTGAGGTAAAAGATAGAGCTGTTCCAGGTCACTGGGAGGGTGATTTGATAGCGGGCTCAGGAAATAGTTATATAGCGACTTTAGTCGAGCGTCACTCCCGATATGTGATGTTAGCCAAGGTTTCAAGCAATAAAACCGTCGCTGTAATTGACGCGTTAATTAAACAATCTAAAAAGTTACCAGAGAAGTTATATAAAACATTAACCTGGGATAGAGGCTGCGAAATGTATAATCATAAAAGGTTCACACTGGCGACGGATATTCAAGTTTACTTCTGCGATCCAAAGTCACCGTGGCAGCGGGGATCGAATGAAAATACCAATCGTTTATTGCGTCAATATTTTCCCAAAGGAACTGACCTAAATGTGCATTCTCAACAGAAATTAAGCCAAGTCGCTAGGCAATTAAACGAAAGACCGAGAAAAACGTTAGACTATGAGACACCAGCAGAGCGATTTAACCAATGTGTTGCGTTGACCGATTGAACTCACAGCGAAAATCCGACGGTCGCAACGTTCAAGAAATTCACTCCGCATTAGCTATAAGCAGACACTCAATAATTGATTTAAAACCACCTTGCAACTAAGCCAGCTTGTTAGGTCTTTCTAAACAACTGTTGTGACTTTGAATAAGCCTAGCCCTTCAGCCAGACTAGCCTGGTTTCACTAAAATCCTCCCAGGCCTCGCAACCCGTATTGATGGAGCAAATAGAAAGAGCAAGGCATCGTAGAGAGGATGGCCGATAATCTTTGCTTTGGCGTGGGTTTTCCCATCAGAGAAGTGTTGGGCAAATACATCAATTGTCATGATTGTTCTCCCAAAAGGGAGTATAAGACCGCTGATATATCAGTCGTGTTTATTCAAAAAATATTCGCGATCTTGTCGTGTGTCAAGGATTGTGATCCATAGTCTTTTATTGCGCTTATATTCAAATGTAACGCGTGTTTACTGACAATTTCAATTAATTGCCCTGAATAAATCACGCTGCAAAGGCGTGATTTATTTTTTTGACTTTGACGTGCTATGGACTAGTTGTGCATCCACTAGTTCCGCATTCTCTTATTGTTACTGTGCCAGTTGGTGTAGCAGGTACATAAAAATTAAACTGAAGAATAAAGCCATTTATTACCTCAGCTTGTCCAGCTTGAATTTGTATTTGTAAGTCTCTCAAAGATGAAGCTAATTTAGGGATCGAATTATTATTTTCGTCAATGACGTCAATAATTACTAGCGTAAGATTCGTGTCAGCAGAAATACCCAGTTCAACAATAACTCTTCCGCCATTTGCTAGGGGAAAACTGTATTGATTTGGTATGGAAGTGTTAATTAAATTAGCCATTTGAGCTAACGCGATGATTGTAAGCTCAACTTCGGTGATTCGTCCCGATAAACTGCTTCGAATGTGATCTGTAATGTTATTTGCGCAATATGCACAATTTGGATAACGCCATGCCGAATCCATCACCGTGCTGGGTATTATAACTGTCGCGGCATCAGTAGATAAGTCTTTAGATTTAGCTTTAAAATCCGTCATGGGTGTTTCAACATCTGCTGGAGTGTCATAAACTGAAATAGTGACCCTGCCATCGTTCTCCCTGATTTTAAATGATACTATTTGGGCGTTTATTAAATCAACTATATGAATTCTATAAATCCCATCCCCATTTGCGTTAAAATATTGGCTAGCTGCGTTACTTGCTATCGCCTGTTGTTGGGAATAAGAACAACCATAGCATTCTCCGTAAAAGTCAGTAGCAAGCGCAGTGCCTTGGGAAAAATAAAAAATCGCGATTAACAAGAAACCTGTCATCCTAATTAGTTTCATTTTTGTATTATCCTTTATTGTTGGTTTGTTTAAGCAGTCATTCTGCCCGCCTATATTAAGCTCTGAAAATACTTTGTTGCAACAGAACCAGGGTCTAGTTTTGGTGATTCTGTTGCAATACAAACTGGGCAAATAAACATCCCCTCAGACAAAGTGTAAAAGTTTTATCTTTCGTGGTTATAATTTAACGCCTCGGCCCCATATTTTATGGGAAGTAACTGGAAAAAAGCACGCCTGCCGCATACCTCTAATTTTTTATATATATGCGTGCAATGAAACTTGACTGTTTTTTCTGATATATAGAGTTGATCAGCAATTTTCTTGTTTGTGCACCCCATCTTTATCATGTTCAGGACTTCTGTTTCTCTATCCGATAGTAAATTAGATTGTATGATTTCGGTCATAAATTCCCTTTATATTGTTGATGTCAAATTATTCAGATAAAAATTGGTATAGTACATCCTAAAGGAAAATGTACTATAAAAGCATTAAATATAGGTAAAAAATTTTCTAGTTGAGGCAATGTGTTGTTTGCGCCTAATGGTGGTTTTTCTTCTCGTGTCGAACTTTATCAGATTAATGCCTTTAACTCAGTCCAGTCAGGGTATGCCTTGGAGTTGTTATCTATTGGGAGCGCCGTTAGTGGTTGGGATATTATATGGGTTGTCTATGATAGGGTGTGCATCAAGATAGGGTCGAATCATTGGGTAATCCCCCCTATAAATAAAACCGCTCAAAAGTAGAATTTACACGTAAAATGAATACAGGGGATTTTAATGAAGAAATCGAAATATACAGGCAACCATCACTCCATGATTCAAAATGATCGCTATAAGTTTTAATTTGGCTTTGAACTAAAATTGGAATTCGGCTGCTCTGGGTCGAAATCTGACCCACCTCCACACTACCAGACAATTCTCCATGTGTCCGGTTCACGCTCACAATTCAAGTTTGAAAATAAACCGTGAATGTCCGCCTTCTGCTAACTAGAGCCGTTAGTTGATACGTTTGGCTACGTCGCCTAATGGCACATGGCCGACGGATAGTGGAAGGTGATGTTGAAGGGTTTAACAGCAAAATACAGCAATATAATTCTTCGTTCGTATGTCTGCAATGTCGGAAAACATGTCCTTTAGAAAGCCAATTTATAAAGTCTTAAAGAAATTCGAAATGTCAGACTATTTTGAGAGAAAACCGTTATACGGTTAATCAAATATGACTGACGGCAATGAGCGATCTATAGTCGACCTTCGCCAGTGCATTGTAAAAGGACTGGTGAACGCCCAAAGCGGTCTAGAACATTGAGGTGCAATCAATTATTGTCTTTAAGACAATACAGAAGGTTTGTATGGGGTGTTTATCAACATATTCGAAGAAACTATACTGTGAAACACGTCTATTGCTTGCGAATAATATAACAATCAAAAACGTCTACAAAAAATATATGGTGAACTAGAGCACTTGTTTGCCCTAGTCGAGAATGTTATCTATTTCTCTTACCGAGTAAGAACACTAAGGAGTGAAATGTGAATATATTACGAGCATTGTGCCTAGCGGCAACGAGTTTTGCGTTTTCTCAAAGCGCATTTGCGTTGGAGGCTCTGCAAATTTCCGAACGTCAACCGGGTAACTTCGAAAGTTGGGTCGCGCTTAGCATTATCATAACGTCCGTGTTAACCGCATGGTTTTTGAATCATTATGCTGCAAAGATTCGAGTGTTCGGCACCATTCTCGCGGCCTCAGGGTGTTTTGTCATCGCAGCTTGGTTTCTGTTCTATGTTCTTGGTACTGGATTTCTGGAGCACCCTAAGCCCAACCAAACTCCGCTCGATTCCGCCAAACCAGCATTGCTTTGGATTCAGGCTATGCTGGCATTGGTTTCCGGGCTTGCTTTACTCGCTGTTGCGGTAAAACAAAGCAAAAACACCGATACCTTAGAGCTTAGTGCCGCTAATGAACCGGACCGCTACGGTCGGGTATCACGTGTTCTTCATTGGACTATTGCGATTCTTTTTTTGGCATTAATTCCAATGGGAATATTCGCCTCTATCATTCCTGAAGGCACGGCATATCGCGTTGAGTATTATGTGGTTCATAAAACCATTGGCGTCACTGTCTTAGTACTTGTCTTGGTACGTTTGTTTTGGAACCGAAAATCGAAGCGCCCAGCATTAGATACTTCGCTTACTTCTAAGGAGCGCAAGCTTGCGCACGGCGCACACATTGCCCTTTACGTGATGATGATTATGATCCCCATTACCGGCTTTATTATGACCAGCTTCCATGGTGCGCCAACGTTCTTCTTTGCTTGGGAACTTGAACCGCTCTGGGGTTTTAGTAAGACGGGTACAATTGTATGGGGAATGTTGCATAAATATTTACTTCCCTATCTCTTATACATTGTTTTAGGTGCGCATATTTTGGGTGCGTTAAAGCACCAGTTTGTTGATAAGCACACCAACGCTTTTAAGCGCATGGTGTCTTAAATCACCTTGACTATTGATTCCAATATAGTGTGGCATGGTGTGGACACTATATTAGGGTTCGCAGTGAAGAAGCTTCGATTATAGTGCTCACAGAGAATCTTGATTTGATCAATGGGTCAAAACACTTGATCCCAGAGTCGTTAAATTATCCCATACCCAATATTTCAGTAATTTAACTCCTAATGTCTGTTTAGGTAAAAAATCTGAGCTAGTTCTAGAAATTGCTAACAGTCGGGTTTTGGCACAAACTTCCCCGTCAAGCCTCAGTTAGTGATCTTACGATGTGATTAGTTTTGGCGAACGGCAAAAAAGAGCGATCTATAGTCAGCCTCAGGCACTGCAAGCATTGAAATTCCCGTAGTAACAGCAATGGTACTCAGTCACCTAAATACAAAGAATGGCGAAATTGTACAAACTTTGTCCCCACAAAGTAGGGCACCGATTCAAATAAGTCTGTTTGAATAAACCCACGTTCATCATCATAAACAAACTCAATCTTCAGATCTACTTTGCATAAAAGCGGGGGCGCTTGTTTTGAATTTCAACTTTGTCAAAACGGTTAAGTAATAGCCGAGAAATCGCCAACGTTCGCCCGTTCAAGGATTTAAAAGAGATGTAAACATAGAAAATATGAGGCAATATGTATTTTTATTTCATGAAAAAATGACGATTTATTCTACTAATACTCAAAATATTTTTACTTCTAAAATATAGGAAACTCAATGAAAGAACTAAAAGGAAAGTGGGCGCTAGTGACAGGAGCCAGCAGTGGGATCGGGGCAGATTTGGCCCGCCTCTATGCAAAAGCTGGCTGTAACCTAATTATCACTGCTCGAAGAGAGCAGCGACTGGCTGAATTAAAAAAGGAACTTTCTGGGCAAAA
>JBLHNW010000151.1:0-8331 GCA_047622205.1 Paraglaciecola sp. | reverse complement strand
TATTTTTGTCGCTTCATTTTTTAAGTCTTGGATGAATGAGTTCGAACTGATTTTTATAGTTTTTCTGTTGATAAGAATGAGTCCAATTCTTAAAAACTTCGATAGATTGCTTCACCTGTGCAGGTGCAGCCAATTCAGCCTGTTCCGCTTCGAATGCTGTCACAGCAGAGATTCCGGTCAATATAACGACTAATCAGGCAATAGGAGTAAGCAAAATGAGTTTAGAAAAACAAAATCGCATAGCGCTTTCATGGGCTAATTAGGTTGATTAACAATTACATTAGCAGTTACTTTTCAGCTTATCAAATACCGCCAATAGTACTGCCCTGACTGCTTTTAAAGCATACGCATATTAATTTTTAGACTAGAATTTTGGCCGGTGGTTTACTAAGATAATATATATCAGGGGATTTTTTCTTGTCAAAATCAGGGGTCCCTTGTAGTATCTCTTCGGAAAGAAAAGTACTCATTCAAAGGAAGAAAGATGACACACCTGCCCGCCGTATTACTCATTATGGCCACGCCATTTATATTTTCTCATGCCAATGCCAATGGAGTGAACATCGAACAGGGTAACAATCAAGCCAGTAGCCAACTAGTATCCACCAGTGTTGTTCCCATTCCTGTTAGCAGAGTTGCTCCAAAATATCCTATTTCCATGGCTCGGGCAGGAGGTGAGGGCTGGGTGCAAATGAGCTTTGTTATTTCAAAAAATGGCACAGTGATTGACCCTGTTATTGCCGATTCATCAGGCAGCAGAGGTTTTGAAAAAGCAGCACTTAGGGCCATTAAAAAATGGCAATATAGTCCGGCTATGGTTGATGGCGAGGCAATTGAACAATGCCAGAACAAGGTGCAGATTGATTTTAAACTGCAAAACTCTGCTCAGGCAGTGCGTCGAAGGTTTCGCTCCGCATATATAAAAGCAAAAGAGGCCATGGATGAAAAAGACATGTCAACGGCTATGGAGTACATGGTTAAACTGCGTGATGACAAACAATTTAATGGTATGGAATCAGCATGGTTTTGGATGTTAGAAGCGGACTTTGCCAGAGTAAACAAAGATCAAAAGGCTGAATTAAGCAACATAAAACGTGCAATTAATACCGACCGAGACGGAAAATTATTGGGCGCAGGCAATTATTTGTCTATGTTGCAACAACGTTTTGTACTTGAAATTCAATCTGCCCAATACGCAGATGCCTTAGATACGTTTGACAGTATTAAAACTAGGGATAATAGTGAAGCAATGGTTCATGATTTGCAAAAATATGCAACGCAAATTTCCCAATTGTTAGCCGGTGATGAACCGATTTTCGTTGCAGCAAAGATTGCTGAAAATGGCAGTTGGTGGCACAAACTCAGTCGCAGTTCATTCGCGTTTTCTGACGTTAAAGGGCAACTGGACAGGATTGAATTACGCTGTAACAACAAACGTCAAATTTATACTTTCGCGGATGATAGCACTTGGCATATTCCCGAAACGTGGGGACGTTGCAGTGTGCTGGTGGTAGGTGACAAAAACGTCGATTTTAATTTGGTAGAACTTTCGCCACAAGCTTGAGCCCTTTTGAATAAAGCAATAAAGGGGGCGGAGTGAATTTTCATTTAATTCACTCCGACCCCTTTTTCCTAAGGCGTTTTTTTCCCTCGGCCTTTTTTCTTCTTTTTCGATTTACGCTTAACGGGCTTCGCCGCCGCTTTTTTAACTTTGGCACTTTGTTTCTTTTTGGTAGGTGGTTTGGCTTCTTTATTTTGTGGACGAAGTTCGTCAATTACTCTTCTTTTAAGCGCTTGTTGTATATATCGCTCAATTTTGGGAAGAATACCTACGTCATGGGCCTCAACGATTGAAATGGCTATGCCCTTATTACCGGCTCGGCCTGTGCGGCCAATTCGGTGCACGTAAACATCGGCGGTGCGTGGCATATCGTAGTTGATGACATGAGTGATGTTGTCTACGTCAATCCCTCTTGCAGCAATATCAGTCGCCACCAAAATTTTGACTTCACCGGAACGAAAACGCTGCATCGCGGCATTTCGTTTGTCCTGAGGCATCTCACCTTGCAACCAGCTACAGCTTATTCCTGCAGAATTTAACTGACCGGTTAAGGTGGCCAGGCGTTCTCTGGTTTTAACAAATACGATTGCTGTTTCGACTTGGTGTGAAAGAATATGCACCAATAAGTCCAATTTATGTTTGGCATTGTCTGCCAAATGCAGCCATTGGTGAATACCAGCATGTTCTTTGCGGCTCGGATCTGCTTGCAATTCTATCGGATCGTTCAATAAATCTTTGGCGAAGCGGCTGATCCCGGCACCTTCCAGAGTGGCCGAAAACAACATGGTTTGTTTACGCCAGCGAGCTTCTGCCGCAATCTGATTAACGATGGCAGAAAAACCCATGTCGAGCATACGATCTGCTTCATCCAATATCAGGCATTCAATATCACGACAATCAAAACTCTCAGTTTCGATATGCTCGAACAAACGACCAGGTGTGGCAACCAGGATATCCAGATTTTGCTCAAGCAAATCCCTATCAGTACCATAATTAATTCCGCCGGTTATGACACCGCAATTTGAGCCACTGTATTTGCTAATAAGTTTGGCTTGTTCAAAAATCTGTAAAGCCAGTTCTCGGGTGGGCGTTAAAATAAGTATTCTCGCTGAGCCCGGCTGTCTGCGGGGATAATCCAACAGAAATTGACACACAGGCAGTAGAAATGCCGCTGTTTTTCCTGTTCCGGTGGGTGCAGACGCCAAAATATCTTTGCCATCCATCGCTGCCGGGATAACTAATTTTTGAATGCTGGTGGGGTCGCTGTAACCCATGTCCGCCACTGCGTGGCATAATTCGTCGTCTAACTCTAATTGCTCAAACATGCAGGTTTTCTATTTATTACTGAATTGGCGCGATTATAGAGGAGTAATGGGCAGAAGGGCATAAGTTGTTAGAAAAAGCATGCTTTCAGACGTATCTTGTTATAAAAAATGCTTAAAATTGAACTTTGAAATGATATTTGTAGATTAGCCCGTGGGCTTATTGCGGCTCAAGCTGCACTTGATAGTGCAGCTTGGTCGTATATATACCCTTAATTTATTTGGGATAACGTTCCTGTAAGCCAAAATAAACCTGATCACTGTAGTCGACCAATTCGATATCAAGGTTATCTAATACCTCGACCAAATGTTCGTTATCTTCTCTGCCGTTCCATATTTTGGCATACGAGCCATCTTTATAGCCGTTGTCCTGGCGAAAAAAGTTAAGAATGTTTTTACCCACATATTGGCGATACAACTCATCTGAATCCATCTCCGCCTGCTCTACAATCTTGATAAATAACGGTACATCAAAACGTTTGGCAGCACATAAGCCGGCCATCAACTCGAGGTTATCAAGTATGTCCAATTGGTCAAATTCATACACTTTACCGTCAAACGTAAGCTGATTGCGTCCGGACTCGAGTTGGGTAGAAATCTCTGCTGCGGATTTTTGAATGTCACCGTTAAATTCGATAAGTATCGCGGACATAGCGAAATGCCAAATGTCCACCAGTTCCATTTGCAGTTGTGGTAAATCTTTTTGTTGAGCCTTCCACCATTTCCATCCATGGTGCTCAATTCCTTCAACTGATTCGATCATTGCTGCTCTAAGATAAGCATATCCAGCATTGAGCCATTCGGGGTTTACTTTTCTATTCATGCCTTCTTGAAGCGAAAGCATTGTGGCAATTTGGACGGGTGATAACATGTTGTACCTTAGTAGTAACTGAGTGAAAAAATACAGAGGCAAAAATAAGATAAATCAGAGCATTTTACAATATATTATCCCGAGCTCCGCTTATATTATCAAAGTTTAATATTTGCGACTTGGTCTTTGAATAAGGAAAGGACGGCAATTCGTTGTTGATCCAATTGTTGTTTAATCTGTGCACCTTGGTAGCCCGCCTCAACAATAGCTTTTACGTCGACACTCTGTGCCGCCTGCAGCGCTAACCAAATATAATCTGAATGAAGATAAGGTATCTTTTCGAGGTTTTTCCTGCCCCGGGCGTCAGCTACACAAGTTGTCAGAAAATCCTTAAAACGCTGGGGTTTACGCCAGGCATCACAAGAATTAAACATGCCTAGTATGGCAGAGGGTTTAAGCTTAAATGCGTGATGAACATGGCTATGAAATTCGCTCATCATTAGGCCCAATTCCCGGCAATCGTTGGGAGCTTTAATTCTGTCACTTAGTTGGTTAATTGCGCTAAGACCAAGTTTCTCATGGCCTTTGTGTGATGGCCATTGCTCAGGGTCGGTCAAACCTTTGCCTAAATCATGAACTAGTGCGGCGTAACGTATGGTCAATTTCTTTGACAATTTAACCGCTTCTTCCAAGACCAACAGAGTGTGCACACCGGTATCTATTTCAGGATGCCATTTTGGCGGGTTCGGTATACCCCATAGTTTGTTGAGTTCAGGGAACCAAACTGCTAACGCGCCACACTCGCGTAAGGTTTCGATATACACCTCGGGGTTATCTTCTGACAAACTGCGAGAGGTTTCCTTCCAAACACGCTCTGCGCTTAGATGCGCTAGCTCGCCACTGTCAGTTATTTTTCCCATCAAGGCCTTTGTTTCACTGGCAATGCTAAATCCGTATTGTTTAAACCTGGCGGCAAAACGCGCGACGCGCAATACTCTCAATGGATCTTCAGTAAACGCATCCGATACATGACGAAGAATTTTATTATCTAGATCTTTTTGACCATTATAGGGATCAATCAATAAACCATTGTGATCTAGTGCCATGGCATTAACCGTAAGGTCTCGGCGGATCAGGTCCTGCTCTAGTGTCACACTTGCAGATGCATCACAATCGAAGCCTTTGTATCCCTTACCCATTTTACGCTCAGTTCTGGCAAGGGCATGTTCTTCATGGCTAACAGGATGTAAAAATACCGGGAAATCAGCGCCCACCTGCTGAAAACCCTGATCTAACATTTGTTGCGCAGTTGCACCTACCACGACCCAGTCTTTGTCGGCAACTTGTATATTAAGAAGTTTGTCGCGTACGGCACCGCCAACTAAATAGGTCTGCATAAAGTATTCAGTAGATTGCAATACAGCTATTATGCACCATTAGTGCGCTGGGTCGAAACATGTCAGTGATATTTGTAAACTAATAATTTTTAGTGAGGCAAATCCTGTTAAAAATGCTTTTAATAAAATATGCTAAATTTTGACATAAAAAATTCCTCTCAGATCTTTTGACATCACCTCGCCAACTGGTTAGTTTATCCTCCGAATCTTAAACAAATGGTATTCATTGAAGCGTTTATGTACTTGAATTATTTTGGATTATCAGACAATCCGTTTTCCATCGCACCTAATCCTGCGTATTTATATATGAGCCCAAGACATAAAGAGGCATTGGCTCATTTGACTTTCGGTTTACGTGAAAGTGGCGGTTTCGTGATGTTAACGGGAGAAGTGGGCACCGGGAAAACTACGGTGTCACGCAAATTATTGCAGCAATTGCCGGATAATACTCAGGTTGCTATGATCCTTAATCCCACTCTTTCCGCGATCGAATTGTTGGCCACAATATGTGATGAATTGGGGGTTGAATACAAAAACAGCAGAGCGAGTCTGAAGTATTTTACTGATCGAATATTGGCTAAGTTGGCGAATAGTCATCAACATGGGATCAATACTGTGCTTATTGTTGATGAAGCTCAGCATCTACTGCCTGAAGTGCTAGAACAATTAAGATTGCTCACTAACCTGGAAACCAATCGAGAGAAACTGTTAAAAGTAGTTTTGATTGGTCAACCTGAATTGCAACAGTTGCTTAAGCGTAATGAATTGCGTCAATTAGCTCAGCGCATTACAGCTCGTTATCACCTATTGCCTTTGACTTCTCCCGAAGTGAAATTGTATATCGGTCACAGACTAGGGGTTGCTCACGGAGATAGCAATATTTTTAGTAAAGGCGCTTTGCAAGCGGTGTACCAGGTTACCGGAGGCATCCCTCGTGTGATTAACTTGTTGTGTGATAGAGCCCTGACGCTCACTTTTACCAAGCAACATCCAGTGGTTCAGAAACACATTTTTTATGCTGCCGCCGAGCAAATTTTGGGTAGCGATATCGTTAAACAACGGCAAGGAAAACAATGGACTTTAACTATAATAGGACTCTTCCTGGCGGCAATCACCATCGGTTTTTTGGCAGGAAGCTGGTTTGGATAAATTAATAGATATTAAGGACTTGCAACTAGGTATGGTGATTGTGCGGATCACCAGGCAAAACGGTCCGATAAAAATTCGTAAATCCGGATTGGTAAGCAGTCCCGAAATGATCACCGGTTTAACTGAAATGGGGGTCCAGGAAGTCGAGATTGATCCTGAGAAAACCGTTGAGATAGAAGCACCATTATCAGTTACTCTGCATACGAAATCGCAAACTCTACAATTGCTTGAGAGCGATAAACGCTCAAATCACAGTTTGGATGACGCCCTCTCCGATCAATTTAATCGTAGTTTATTTCTGCCTTCTGTGCAGGAAATTCCTTCACTTTGGCAGTATTACGCAAGGAAAACTACTACCGCTACGTTGATAATACTAGGGGGGCTTGGCATTGGTTGGAGTGCGGCAACTTATCAACAATGGAGTCCTGCTTTCCACTCTCCAGCAGAACAAATCAAACCAATAGCACAAATGTCACAAACTCAAAGTCCACTTCCCATAATGGAGGAGAAACCTACAGTCGATACAAGTGCTCAAAATAAAGTTGATGCACTGCAAGAACAAGCCAAAATTGACGATGAATATGTCAGTGAGGAACCAAAAGTAACGCCGCCCGAATTAGTCGTAACGGAAAATAAAGCTGTCAGCGCCCCAGTACTTAGTAATGAGGCAGGCATTTCTCCTGAGTTACTAAAACGTTTCGAACAAGCTATCAATCAGTTAGATAGTGAACCCACGGAGGAGAATCAAGAGGAGGTGCCGTCTAGGAGTGACGTCGTCAGAATTGATCAATTGCCTGCCTGGGTTATGACTGAGTTACCCAGCATGTCATTTTCTGCACATATGTATGCATCAAATCGCGGTGATAGATGGGTCAGAGTAAACGGAACACGCATGGTTGAGGGCGATAAAATTGACGGCAGAGTGCGTATTCAACAAATTGACCAACAACACGTAATATTGAGTTACGAAGGTCAAGAATTCAGTATGGCCGCCCTTACTGATTGGTAATGCTCCAGGGTAAATGTAACTTAAAATGACACACCGTTATGGTACATAAAACGGTTTGTCATTTCGCTGTTAATACCTGTTTCAGGAAAACCACCATTTCTATATCAAAATCTTCAGGTGAAATACTACTCAAAATAGTGTCGTCGGTCTTAGCCAAATCTACTTGCTTGGGACTACTTTCGCTTTTTGTCTGTATGTCATAAAACACCATGACGAGGGGTTTTAGGGGAGCGTGTTTATTTAGACGCAGAACCATCGCCAATTTCCCGCTTTGCAGTTTGACAACGGAACCGATTGGATTAGCGCCTATACATTCAATGAAGGAATTAACCAGTGTTTTATCTAAGCCTAACTCTTCCTCATTCATTTTGATTAAGGCATTGGCGGGTTTTAGCGATTTTCTGTAAGGTCGCTTAGAAGTCAGTGAATCATAGGTATCCACTATTGCCGCCATGCGGCCGTATTGAGAGATCTGTTCTGCGCGCAAACCGCCGGGAAAGCCAGAACCATCGAACCTTTCATGATGTTGCTCAATGACTTCTAAACTCAGTTCACTGATAGTTTCAAAGTTTTCGAGCATAGTTAACGCTAAGTCCACGTGAGTTTGCATTTTTTGCATTTCTTTAGGACTCAGGGAGCTGGGTTTTTCTGTCAGCAATAGAGGCATTTTGACCATTCCGATATCCATCAACAATACGCCGATGCCCAGTTTGTATAATGTCTGCTGGTCAAAGCCCAAGTGTTTACCAAAAATAGTCATCAAGATTGAACAATTAACGCTGTGTTCTAGCAGGTAGTCTGAGTGGTCTTTAATCTGCGTAACGATACTTACGGCATCATCACATTCGAAGGCTCTGTCAACAATATTACGACTGATTTCTTCAACTTCCTGAAGGTTTTTAACTTTACCTTTAGCGAATCGCTTCATTATGCTGCTATGAACAGTCTTGGCTTGGTCGTACAGAGCCAGAGTAAGCTCAAGTTGTTGTGTGTACGATAAACCTGCTGCGTTCACATGATTATCCAATTCAATTGCAGTGTCACCGTCATCTTGGTTGTCGAGATGCGTGCTTTTGACTAAA
>JBLHNW010000150.1:0-8378 GCA_047622205.1 Paraglaciecola sp. | reverse complement strand
ACTGCGCTGGGTAAACAAGATATTATTGGGAGTATTTCTAAAGGTAAATTAGCTGATATTATCGCCGTAAAAGGCGACCCCATAAAAGACATTTCCATCCTGGAAAATGTCGCTGTGGTCCTCAAAGAAGGCGTAATTGTCAAGCAATAGGAATATAACGCAGACTAAGAGAATTAGTCTGCGCCCTGCCTGGAAATTTCGGGTAACCTTTCAAATCGTCTTAAGAAAGTTCTAATTTTTTTAGTCGGCGTTAATACAATAATATTTCCAAGTAACACCAATACAAATCCCAAAACCGTATTTTCCTGCCACACGAAACCTTCAAAGGCCATGCTTAAGGCAACTGCGACTACTGGGAACATAACGGTGGAATAACTGGCCTTTTCGGGACCGATTTCTTTAAGTAAGACGAAATAACAAGCAAAGGCGATAACGGTGCCAAATATACTCAGGTACAGGAGTGATGTGACATAGGGTACAGCAAAATCGAAATTGAACTCGGCACCCGTAAAAAACACTACAAGCGTTAGTATTACTGCACCATAAAACATGCCCCATGCATTGCCCTGCATCACCCCAATCTGTCTGCGAGAATTACGTAAACTGGTCATATTACCAAAGGACGCGACGACTGTTCCACCTAACGCCAGGCCCAGGCCGAACATTGCATCACTCGACCAATCCAAGCTCTTAATGTCCAGCCAGAAAAGCGCAACAATGCCCATTAATCCCAGAGTGGCACCAACGTAAATGCGTCCGGAAATGGGTCTACCAAACCACAAACGGGTATTAATTATGTTCATAATCAGCAGAGTCGAAAAGGCGATGGATGTCATCGCCGATGTCAAATAGGCCTGAGCCCAATATAAAATAAGATAGTTAAAACCAAAATTACAGCTGGCAAGAGCAACAAAAAAGAAATGATCACGGGGTGAATATTTCATATTAAGTTGTTTCCACCAGCAGTACGCCCACATCAACACAGCCGCTATAGCGAAGCGATACACCAACGAAACTTCAGGGGCGACAACACCTAACTGAAATTCGATGGCTAGCCATGTTGAACCCCAAATTAGTACAGTCACGATATACAAAATAACACTTCTCATTTGCTTGCCTTTTGATCCTGTCTATCTGCTCAGCGATGAGTAATTTAACTCGTAATCTGTATACATAACAGATACAGTTAATTACATATTCAACCTATACAGATTGACGAAAAAATAATGACAAATTTGGACGCTATAGACCAGAAGCATACTTATTTGTACCGACAAGTGATTAGCTTAGTCAGGCAAATGCATCTAAATGGCACCATACAAGCGGGTGAGAAACTGCCGTCATTACGCAGTTTAGCGACTAAATTATCGATAAGCGTGCCGACCGTAAAACAGGCATACATTGAATTGGAGCAACAAGGATTAATTTATGCCAGAGAAAAATCTGGCTATTATTTAAAAAGCAGCAGTCTGGAATCATCAGTCCCCAAAAAAGCTCGATTACCAATTAAACCAACCCAAGTGACCCGTCAACAACTTATTGAACAGGTCTATAAGGGAATTCATCAGTCAGGCCACTTACCGCTTGGCGTAGCTAACCCGGTCGCAGCGTTACCAGCCAGTAAAGCGCTAAACCGGACGATGCGTCGGACCATGTCATTGGCTGGTGATAAAGCACTAAATTACGGCCCAATGAATGGTTTTGAACCACTTAGACGCCAATTAGCAATTCGTTATCTAGATTTTGGTATGCAGATTTCACCAGAAGAAATAGTCATAACCAATGGTGCACAGGAAGCGCTCAACATTGCTTTACAATCGGTAGCCAAACGTGGAGACATTATCGCCGTTGAATCGCCCTGTTATTTCGGGATTTTGGAGTTAATCGAAAATCTAGGCATGTTGGCCTTGGAAATCCCTCTTAGCGCCGAAACGGGTTTAACGGTATGCGATGTGGAAAAAGCGATTGACCGCCACATGGTTAAAGCCTGCGTATTTTCTAGCACAGTCGCTAACCCTTTAGGTTGTCTGTTGGCTGATACGACCAAGAAATCAATTGTCGAACTGTTAGAATCAAAAAATATTCCGCTGATTGAAGACGATGTTTACGGTGATTTATACTTTAATGATAAGCGGGGAATACCGGCACAACATTTTAGTCGCATAGGGCTGGTCTTAACCTGTAGTTCATTTTCTAAAACTGTCGCTCCAAGCTATCGGGTTGGTTGGGTCCTCAGCTCGACTTATAATAACCACGCTAAGCGGATAAAGAGAGCCATGTCCTGCTCTTCTTCTTTAATGAATCAGTGGACCCTGTATGAATTCATTCGAGCAGGCGAATATGACCGTTATGTAAAACAACTAAGGCAAGTATTACAAACCAACAAGGAACGTATGGTTAGTCTGGTCCGACAATATTTTCCCGGCTCGGTGAGGGTAACCGACCCCAAAGGTGGAACAGTATTATGGATTGAACTCGCTAAACACGTTGACGGAAATAAGGTATTTCAAGAGGCCTTGTCACAGGGCATAAGTGTTGCACCTGGCACTCTATTCTCCCCTAGTAATCGTTACCAACATTGCATTAGATTAAGCTATGGCTTGCCATGGAGCGACAGGGTCGAGAAAGGCATTAAGACTTTGTCTGAGATCTATCGAAAAGAAAGTTTGAAGAAGAATAATTAACTAAGCTGAGTTCGGGATAAGAAATAAAATACGGCAAAACGCTCATTTTCTGTACTTTTCCCATGGGCTTAATTTATTAACTTAGCAGCAAACCTATCTAGAAAATAATCCCTTATTTGACATTTATTATATTAGTTTTCGAATAGACACTTCCTCCTTTATCAATGATTTGATGTCTGATTTCTTTACAAAAAATATTATTTCATTTTGTCAATAAAATGACGGCTATTTTTAAGCGTATGTTTTAATTGTTTATTTTCATTATGTTGGGGTAGTTTATTATCGTGGAACAAAATATGCTCACAGTATTTCTCTTTCCGCTTTTTATTGCACTAGTCACTTTTGACGGGATCTAATTTGAACTAAATTAAAAGCTGACTTCTCGAATCATATAAGTAAGTTGTCACGAGTATCAATAAAGGAGTAAACGATGCAAAAACTCGCGGAGGCGAAAAAAGTAGTTATTCTGGCCAAAGACGGATTTGAACAGTATGAGCTTGTTGCTTCTCGTAACGCGCTTACGGCAGCAGGTGCCGAGGTTCATATTGTTTCACTTGAGCCCGGAACAATAGTGGGTTGGGATAGAAATAGCTGGGGTATTGAAGTAAAAGTCGATTATATTGTCAAGGATGTCAGTTCTGAGGATTACGACGCGTTAATTTTACCAGGAGGCCTATATAACCCAGATGCATTGTTGCACGATAAAAATGCTATTAATTTTGTAAAAAGCTTTTTCAAACCGACTCAAACAAAACCTGTTGCTGCAATCCGCCAGGGAACCAGAATGTTAGAAGAAGCTGATGTTCTCAAAGGCCGCAAGGTCACCTCTTATTACGATATTAACAGCAAACCACGAAACGCTGGGGCAAATTGGATAGATGAAGATATTGTTATCGACAACCGACTATTAACCAGTCGTCGCTCCGAAGATTTACGACCATTCAATAAAATGATCATTGAAAAAATATATCATAGTCAGGATGATTGAAGAGGATTGACCCGAAGTAAGAATTTTTAAATATACTGCACTTGAGAAATTTCAAATTCTACGACAGATGCTGGAGTTTGAATCTTTACTACATCATCGATTTCTTTGCCAATTAGTCCTCGCGCAATAGGTGAACCCACCGAGATAAGGTTTTTCTTAATGTCAGCTTCGTCTTCCCCTACTATTTTATAAGTGATTTCTTCGTCCGTATCCACGTTTATAATAGTAACAGTGGTACCGAAGATCACTTTGCCATTATTGGTCATTTTGGTGACGTCAATAATTTGAATATTAGATAACTTTCCCTCGATATCCTGAACCCGTCCTTCGCAAAAACTCTGTTGCTCGCGAGCTGCGTGATATTCAGCATTTTCTTTTAAATCGCCATGTTCTCTTGCGGTAGCAATATCAGCAACAATTTTGGGGCGTCTGACCGTTTTTAGTTCTTGCAGCTCTTTACGCAACATCTCTGCGCCTTCAGCTGTCATAGGGTATAGAGTCATTTATCAATAGCTCGCTTTTAGTTAAAGTTTATTTGTGAATGTGGCTTACATCTAATAATTAGAGCTGCAGTAAAAAAATACAAGTTCATGATGCAAATATTTTTGAAGTACCAGTTTCGTTATGTAAAGCACATCAACGAAACTGGCGCCTTCGAATTACTTAATTCGCATATGTAAATCTTGAATTGAGGTCACTCTAGCCCGGTCATCGGCTTCGTTGGCATTAACAGTAGCAAAAGCCGCATTCATAGTCGTAGTGTAGGAAACTTTATTCAATAATGCTTCTCTACGAATATATACCGAATCGGTTATCGCCTGCCTGCCTTCAGTGGTATTAACAATATAGCTGTATTCACCATTTTTAATCGCATCAACAATATTGGGTCGACCTTCAGCGAGTTTATTAACAACACTACAAGGCACTCCTGCTTGATTCATCACTCCCGCAGTACCACTAGTGGCTTCAAGTGAAAAACCTTTGGCGACCATAGTTTGCCCTAATTCTATAACTCGATTTTTATCATTGAGCCGAACGGATAACAAGGCTTTACCACCAGAAGGAATTGGTCCACCAGCACCAAGGTTAGCTTTTGCATAGGCTTCTTCAAAAGTATCGCCAACGCCCATAACTTCACCTGTTGAACGCATTTCCGGGCCTAGTAATGGATCAACTCCCTGAAATTTAGCAAATGGTAATACGACTTCTTTGACCGAGTAAAATGGTGGAATAATTTCTTTGCTCACGCCTTGCGAAGCCAGGGATTGTCCGACCATGGCCCTTGCACCTACTTTCGCCACTGCCAATCCCGTCGCTTTGGACACAAAAGGTACGGTACGTGCTGCACGAGGATTCACTTCAATTAAGTAGACCTCGCGATCTTTCACGGCGAACTGAGTATTCATTAGACCAATCACACCAAGTTCAAGAGCCATTGCTTTAACCTGCATGCGCATCACGTCCTGAATATCCTGACTTAAAGAATAAGGCGGTAATGAGCATGCAGAATCACCAGAGTGCACGCCAGCCTGTTCGATGTGTTCCATAATACCTGCAATAACCACGTCTTTTCCGTCACAGATGGCATCTAAATCAACTTCAATCGCGTCATCAAGGAAGCGATCTAATAGCACAGGAGAATCGTTAGAGACCTTTACAGCTTCATTCAGATAACGCTTCAAATCTTTTAGGTCATAAACAATTTCCATCGCCCTGCCACCCAACACATAAGACGGACGCACAACCAAGGGGAAACCGATTTTTTCAGCTGCCAATAAGGCCTGCTCCAAATTACTAACAGTGGCATTTGCAGGCTGTTTTAAATTTAATTTATTGACCATTTTCTGGAAACGTTCACGGTTTTCAGCTTTATCAATGGCGTCTGGTGACGTGCCAATAATCGGCACACCATTGGCTTCAAGATCACGAGCCAATTTAAGAGGAGTTTGTCCGCCATATTGGACTATCACACCAACTGGCTTTTCGATGCGTACTATTTCCAATACATCTTCGAGGGTCACAGATTCAAAATACAACCTGTCAGAAGTATCATAATCTGTTGAAACAGTTTCCGGATTACAATTAACCATAATGGTTTCGTAACCGTCTTCACGCAATGCGAGTGCCGCATGCACGCAGCAATAATCGAATTCAATGCCCTGACCGATACGATTTGGCCCGCCCCCCAAGATCATGATTTTATTTCGATCTGTAGGTTTGGCTTCACATTCTTCATCATAAGTGGAATACATATAGGCTGTATCTGAAGAAAATTCAGCTGCACAAGTATCAACCCGCTTATAAACCGGATGTAGATCAAAAGCTCGACGTACACCACGTATATCAGCTTCATCTACTTTGGTTAATTCTGCAATACGCGAATCGGCAAAACCTTTGCGTTTTAAAGTGCGCATCAGGTCATAATCAATACCCGACAATCCCGTTTTAGTAATTTGTTGCTCTAAAATAACCAGTTCTTCAATCTGGATAAGGTACCAGGGATCAATATTGGTTAAATTGAAGATTTCATCAACGGACATGCCCATTCGCATGGCGTCTGCGATATACCATATACGTTCAGCACCTGGTTCACGTAATTCCCGAATGATGATATTTCTACTGTCTGGATCGCTGATATCAATAATGCTATCAAGGCCGTTTACATCGACTTCCAAACCGCGCAAAGCTTTTTGCAACGATTCTTGTAGGTTACGGCCGATAGCCATCACCTCACCCACAGACTTCATTTGGGTCGTTAATCTGTCATTAGCTCCGGCAAATTTTTCGAAGTTAAAACGTGGGATTTTGGTCACTACATAGTCGATAGTCGGTTCAAATGACGCAGGAGTTAACCCCCCGGTAATATCATTAGCCAGTTCATCAAGTGTATAACCAATCGCTAATTTGGCAGCGACTTTGGCTATTGGGAAGCCCGTTGCTTTCGATGCTAAAGCTGACGAACGTGATACCCGTGGATTCATCTCAATAACCACTAAACGTCCTGTTTTAGGATCAACGCCGAATTGTACATTTGAGCCGCCGGTTTCAACACCAATCTCACGTAGCACTGCAATGGCAGCATTACGCATGATTTGAAACTCTTTGTCTGTTAATGTTTGCGCCGGTGCGACAGTTATCGAGTCTCCGGTATGCACTCCCATGGGATCAAAATTTTCTATGGTACAAACAATAATGCAGTTATCTGCTTTGTCTCGTACCACTTCCATCTCATATTCTTTCCAACCGATTAATGATTCATCAATTAACAATTCACTGGTTGGAGATAAATCTAAACCCCGACGACAAATTTCTTCAAATTCATCTTTGTTATACGCAATACCGCCGCCGCTGCCGCCCATGGTAAAAGAAGGACGGATAATACAAGGAAAACCAATGCGTGTACTCACATCAAAAGCCTGTTCTAAGCTATGTGCAATTTCAGCATAGGGACATTCCAGACCGATGGACTTCATCGCTTTATCAAAACGTTCTCTATCTTCAGCTTTATCAATTGCATCCGCTGAGGCACCGATCATTTCTACACCAAACTCTGCCAATACGCCGTGTTTATTTAAATCAAGCGCACAGTTAAGTGCCGTTTGCCCACCCATTGTTGGCAATACCGCATCAGGACGTTCTTTCTCAATGATTTTCCTAACTACTTCCCAATGGATTGGCTCGATGTAGGTAGCATCGGCCATTTCAGGATCAGTCATAATGGTGGCAGGGTTAGAGTTAACTAAAATTACTCTGTAACCTTCTTCACGCAGGGCCTTACAGGCTTGGGCTCCAGAATAGTCAAACTCGCAGGCCTGGCCAATTACGATTGGGCCAGCACCTAAAATTAAGATGCTTTTTATGTCGGTACGTTTTGGCATAGTGCTTCTTACTCTATTTTAATACCCTGAGGGTCTTTGTTAGCGGCTGGCTTGCATCAATTCTATAAAATGGTCGAACAATGGTGCTGCATCATTAGGACCTGGACTTGCTTCAGGATGCCCTTGAAAGCTAAATGCAGGCTTATCTGTGCGATGAATACCCTGCAATGACTTATCAAATAATGACACATGAGTCACTTCAAGGTTTTCCGGCAAACTGATTTCGTCCACCGCAAAGCCATGATTCTGACTAGTGATCATCACACGACCTGTTTTGACATCTTTTACCGGGTGGTTAGCCCCGTGATGACCAAACTTCATCTTCATAGTAGAGGCACCACTTGCCAATGCTAGTAGTTGATGACCCAGACAAATACCAAACATGGGCAGGTCTTTGTCCAGCAAGGTTTTGATCGCACTGATGGCATAATCACAAGGCTCTGGATCACCAGGACCATTGGATAAAAACACTCCGTCAGGTTGCAAAGCTAAAACTTCATCTGCCGAGGTTTTAGCCGGCACGACGGTTAAGCGGCAACCCCGATCAACTAACATACGTAAAATATTATGTTTGGCGCCAAAATCATAAGCAACTACGTGAAAGTCACTATCTTGCTTATTCTGCTGATATCCTTCGCCTAGTACCCAGGAACCATCGTTCCATTCAAACCGTTCGGGGGTAGTGACTTGCTTGGCCAAGTCCATGCCTTTCAAACCGCCAAACCCTTTAGCTGTGGTCAACGCGAGTACCTCATCAAGCTCATATTCGTCGAGTGTATTAGTGGCCATGATGCAGCCACTTTGTGCACCTTTATCACGTAATATGCG
>JBLHNW010000149.1:0-8406 GCA_047622205.1 Paraglaciecola sp. | reverse complement strand
CGCGATAGCGAATTGGTCACCACTGGTTGAAATAGTCGCGCTGAAATCGATAAATTCCACACCTTTACCAAAAAAGCTTTCAGAGTAACGGCTAGTGTCTTCCAAAGGATAGGCGCGTTTTAGCGGTTCTAGTTCCCGTTTGCGGCGCTCATGGCGATCACTGATTTTATATCCTTGGTTAAATCCAAAAGACGGGAAAAGGCTGAAATTATCAATGAAAGTCCCGTTCTCGATTAATGTGGTGTCTTCTTGCGCATCTTTAAAACCATGGTGTTCGCGCACGACACTTACGGTACCCTCGCGCTCTTCACCCGGTGCCATAGGTTGATCAAATTCAAACCACGCAACATTAAATTTTTCGTCTCGCTCAGTCAGTTTACCGCCATCTATCAACACGTCTGTCTGGCTTGTGTAACGAGGAAAGTTTACTAAGAAACGTTCAATCGGGGCATCTCCCCGATTTACTACCGCAATTTTTGCTGTGGCCTCTATCCGTCTTTGTTCAGGGAATATATCAATGTCAGTGTCGACAGAAATTATAGTGGGGAATTGCAGATCTTCAAATTCCACGTAGGCTTTTTCGTAGTCTGCGCGAGTGTCCAGAATTTCATTTTGACCATAAAATTCGTTTACTACTTTGGTGTTGTAATGAATGTACCCACCAGAAGCGAAAAACCCTAAAGCGGCAATACTGGCTATGGCAATTCCTCGCTTGCCTAATTGATAGCCGAGCAAAGCAAAACGCTGTTTGATTGAAGTTTGTGGTCCACGTTGCCACAAACCATAACTAATCATCCCCAAAACTACAGTTAGAGCCAGCCAGTAAAACATGTACCAACTATGTGATATCAGATTCCAGCCGTAACCATTGAGATCCGAATATTGCAGGGGAGGCGCAGCGGCAAAATTGAACATATTGTGTTCAATACCAATTTGGCTGAATATGATTGAAACGAATATGTAGCCAACAAAAACAAGCATTCCTACATATTTATTTGGGCTAAGTGCCTGAATGAAAAATGACAATACTGCGAGAAGACAAAATGGCAATGCGGTGAAGTACAGTAGACTGACCAAATATTGACCGATTTCAATATTGTAATACCCGGATATCAACTGATTAACGATGGCGGCGAATATTCCCAGTAGCTGCAGTGAGGCAATCACTAAAAAAACTGCAATTAATTTAGATAACCAAAATGTAATGTTGTGAACGGGCATACTATCGACAATGTCGCCCATGCCTACTGTACGTTCGCGCCATACCACCTCAGCCGTGTAATAGGTGATGACAACTAGTATCATCAAGCTAAAACCACTACTGACGATCTCTACCATCGTTTGGGTAAGTGGCCAATTTGCTGTGCCAAACATGCCGCTTATATCAAAAAAACTAGCGATCATCTGAAATGCCGAAAACAACAATAAGATTAGAAATGCCGGACTGAGGAATACTTGTTTTATTTCGAATTGAGTACGACTAAAAAATTGACTCATGCCTGCGTTTAAATGAGGTTTATGAGTAATAATATTCGTTGCAGGTATTTGCTCTGTTTTACCATTGAATTTGTCTTTTTTTGCTTTAATTACAGCCAGGCTCAGGGGCTTAAATAAGCCGGCACCTGCGAATAAAATGATTGAACCGATACCCATCCAAATCAAGCGGTTTTGCATTATCAAGCCACTAAAACTGACCAATTCATTATTTTTTTCGAAAGTCGTCCAGTAACGGGTGAAATCACCGAAAGTATTTAGTCCAAACGGATCGGTTAAGGCTCGAATGGTACGTTGATCTGGTTCGTTAAACACTTGCCCGGCGATGACATATAGAATGAATAGGCCAAGAGCAACAAGATATACAGCCATCATGCTGTTGAAACGTACGGCTACCGCGTAAAACAGTGTTGCCATAATGAAGATTGTGGTGACTGAAAAAATTAGAAATGGAACCAGATACATGCCTATCCCATTTGGGCCTAAGCGCTCGGCGTCTACCCAAGGCATTAGGGTGCCAAAGAATATGCCTAAAGGCACCATGCTAAAAACTGCAACACAAATCAAATAAGAACCAAAAAAGCGTCCGAGACTATAACTAAAAGGCTGAATAGGTTTAGTGAAAATAATTTCAGACATTGAGGTCGAGTGGTTACGGGTAGCAGTATTGGCAATGAAATTGACCACCATAAACATGCCAAATATCCCAAGAATAAGGAGTATTTGGGTTATTGCATACGGGCTGTTGAACAACACATTGCCACCAGAACCGATTTGTACCTGGTCAATCACTATCGCCAAATAAGGGAGTAAGAAAAACACTAAACAGGTGACAATAAAAGAAGGTTGGCGCACAAAGTAGCGCCATTCAAATCTGAGCATTTGAGTAAACATAATGGTTGTCCCTATGCTGCTTGCGTTGTGCTGGATGAATTTGTCGAGGTATTGCGAGAAGCATGTAGAGTGGAGAAGTACACATCCTCCAGAGTAGCGGGCGTCGATTCAAAACCTTCTGGTGCAGCATCCGCCCTTACGTTTACCACTGTGCGACCGGCGAATAATCGTTTGGAAATGATGGGCAAACTTTGCTCAAGTTCAACGGCCTCTTCGATTGACACCGTTTTACGCCAAATTTGCCCACTTAGTCCGGCCGTTATTTCGAGAGGATTACCCTGTAAGAGGATTTCCCCATTACCCAATACTGCCATGTTTGAACATAATTCAGAGACATCATCAACAATATGGGTGGAGAGAATAATCACTTTATCTTCGCCCAGAGTAACCAGCAGATTGTGAAACCGATTGCGTTCTTCCGGATCCAATCCGGCTGTAGGCTCATCAACTATTAGCAGATCGGGATCACCAATCAGTGCCTGAGCGATACCAAATCGTTGGCGCATTCCACCGGAGAATCCACTCACTGCTTTTTTACGGTGCTGAAATAAATTGGTGTGAGCGAGCAGTCCGTCAACGACCTCCTTGCGTTCAGCCTTGTTCTTTAAACCTTTTAGAATGGCGAGGTGATCGAGCAAGTCATAGGCGCTAACTCTTGGATAAACACCAAAATCTTGTGGTAGATAACCCAAACGTTGACGTAATTCATTGGGTTGGCTCAGCACATCAATATCATCAAACTGAATACTGCCGCTGTCAGCTTGTTGCAAGGTAGCAATTGTGCGCATCAAACTAGACTTGCCTGCGCCATTAGGTCCCAATAAACCAAACATACCTTTTGGAATGTCGATACTTACTGAATTTAACGCTTTGACGCCATTGTTATAGGTTTTTGATATATCTTTGATGCTGAGCATAGTGGAATCTCTTGGTTAGAATTAACACATTATTAACAATTAGTATTAATCGCAAGCTTATCAGTGTGTTATGTAGGGGTAAAGCGCAACCTAAGGGGCAGGGAATTGTGTTCGAACTCATAGAAGTAAAGGGCTGGGGAGAAATACCCTGGAAATATGCAACATTTACTTACTAAAACCGCGGGTCGATCAATATACCCAACTGCCTCTGTGATATGAAGCTCTCTAGTCGCTCTGAATCCGTCATTTTGAAGCAGTATGGGTATAACTGACAAAAAACAAAATATGTTGGCTGTTCTGTCCATATATTTTGTTATACTGCGCGGCTTAAATTTTTAATCATTTTCAGCATTTTAAGAGATAATTTTTCATGCGCACAGACTATTGCGGAAACATCAATGCATCTTATATCGGACAAACCGTCACCCTTTGTGGTTGGGTTAACAAGCGTCGTGATTTAGGTGGGGTTATTTTTATCGATTTACGTGATCGCGAAGGCATAGTACAGGTTGTGTACGATCCTGATTTAGCTGATGTTTTTAATGTTGCCAACAGCATGCGCAACGAGTTTTGCGTGCAACTAAGCGGTTTAGTGCGTCCGCGGCCCCAAGGTCAAGTCAATAAAGATATGGGCACAGGGGAAATTGAAATACTCGGTAAAACACTGACAGTTTTGAATAAGGCTGCGCCACTACCTCTCGACTGGAATCAGGAAAATTCTGAAGAGCAACGTCTAAAATACCGCTATCTGGACTTACGTCGTCCGCTGATGAGCGACAGATTAAAATTCCGCGCCAAGGTTACAAGTAGTGTTCGTAGCTATTTAGAAAACGAAGGTTTTCTCGATATTGAAACACCCATATTGACCAAAGCGACACCAGAAGGCGCGCGAGATTATTTAGTACCAAGCCGTACCCACAAAGGTCAATTTTTTGCCTTGCCTCAATCACCACAGTTGTTTAAACAATTGCTGATGATGTCAGGTATGGACAAATATTATCAAATTGTGAAGTGTTTCCGGGATGAAGATTTGCGTGCTGATCGTCAGCCAGAATTTACCCAAATCGACATTGAAACCACCTTTCTCGATGCTGCCGGGGTAATGGCCATCACTGAAGGTATGATCCGCGATTTGTTTATGAAAATGTTGGACGTGGATTTAGGTGAGTTTCCACAAATGACTTATGCTGATGCGATGCGTCGTTTTGGCAGTGATAAGCCTGATTTACGCAACCCCCTTGAGCTTGTTGATGTGGCCGATTTACTTAAAGATGTTGAGTTTAAAGTATTTTCAGGACCCGCCAACGACGCCAAAGGCAGAGTTGCTGTTATATGCGTTCCTGGCGGTTCAAAATTATCCCGTAAACAGATTGACGATTACGCAAAATATGCCGGAATTTATGGCGCAAAAGGTCTGGCCTGGTTGAAAGTTAATGATGTGGCTGCGGGCATGGAAGGTCTGCAATCTCCCATATTGAAGTTTCTAAGTGAAGATGTCGCTACGGCGATATTGGCGCGCACTGAAGCACAATCCGGCGACATTTTATTGTTCGGTGCGGATTCGTCCACGATTGTTACTGATTCGATGGGCGCTTTGAGGCTCAAGTTGGGTGAAGATTTGGATTTATTGCAAGGCGAGTGGAAACCCCTTTGGGTGGTCGACTTTCCTATGTTTGAGGAATTCAATGGTCAGTTTCATGCCTTGCACCATCCGTTTACCGCGCCGAGAGATTTGACCGCCGAACAACTTACAAGCGACCCAGGTAATGCTTTATCCAATGCCTATGACATGGTGCTAAACGGCTGTGAATTGGGTGGAGGTTCGGTACGTATTCATGATCAGGATATGCAAGCCACAGTATTTAAACTGCTGGGTATCAGCGATGAGGAAGCACAACTTAAATTTGGATTCTTGCTTGAAGCCCTTAAGTATGGCGCTCCACCACATGCGGGTTTGGCTTTTGGTCTGGATCGCATAGTGATGTTAATGACTGGGGCGACTTCTATTCGTGACGTTATGGCTTTTCCAAAAACAACGACTGCGGCCTGCCCATTGACGGATGCCCCAGGAGAAGCAAGTGCAGAGCAATTGAAAGAGTTGGCGATCCAAACAGTGCTGCAAAAACCGGCTCTAGAAACGCCTGATGTAAGCGAGAGTTGATAATCTAGTCGAGAGTAGTGCTGCCAATGTATCGTCGTCCGGAATCTGCCTTAGTGGTTATTTATGATCTACAAGGGCGGATTTTGCTGATGCAACGTAATGACGATAGCGAATTCTGGCAGTCTGTAACCGGTACTCTGGAGCCTAGTGAAACGCCGTTTCAAACAGCTTTCCGTGAAGTTAAAGAAGAAACCGGTATTGATATTCAGGCCGCCGCATATCAGCTGGTGGATTGTCAGCAAACCAATCAATATGAAATTCGTACCAGGTGGCAACATCGCTATCCACCGGGTACAAAGACAAATACCGAATATGTATTTGCTCTGCAAGTATCGGGTGATGATGAAATTAATTTGACTGAACATTCAGATTATCAATGGCTAGAAAAAGCACAGGCTATGGATAAAGTTTGGTCTTACACTAACCGTCAGGCAATATTCCAATTTGTACCCGAGGGATGAGATCCAAATAACCCGCAATAAAGCGCTAAAAAGAATATAGGTAATAAAAACACGTGGCGATAATTTTAGGCATTGATCCCGGCTCGCGCATAACTGGTTATGGTGTGATTAGGCAGGTAGGTGGCAAATTCGAATATCTCGGCAGTGGCTGTATTCGCTTGCAGGGCGACGAACTAGCTCCCCGACTGCAGCAGATTTTTGATGGTGTAAGTGAAATCATCAACCAGTTTCAACCTACTGGTTTTGCCATAGAGCAGGTGTTTATGGCAAAAAACCCTGATTCGGCATTAAAACTAGGTCAAGCACGTGGTGTAGCTATCGTTGCGGCGACCAATAACAATCTGCCGGTGGCAGAATATTCAGCCAGACAGATAAAGCAGGCAGTTGTGGGCAAGGGTAGTGCCGATAAAGTCCAGGTGCAACATATGGTCACCCATTTGCTTAAGTTATCGGCCACCCCTCAAGCCGATGCGGCTGACGCACTGGCGGTTGCATTATGTCATAGCAATACTCAGCAAAGTTTAATCCGTATGTCCGGGCAAGCGACAAAAACAGTGCGTGGCAGACTGCGATGAGTTATCAAAACAAGAATATAAGGGCATTAAATGATAGGTAGAATTCGCGGCACATTACTTGAAAAACAACCGCCAGAAGTTTTGATTGAGGCGGGTGGTGTGGGCTATGAAATACATGTGCCCATGACGAGTTTTTATCAGTTACCAGATATTGGTCAGGAAGCCTGTTTATGTATTCATTTTGTCGTACGTGAAGATGCACAGTTGTTGTTTGGATTTGCCGACAAAAATGAGCGAGCGGTATTTCGCGAACTCATCAAAGCAAGTGGTGTGGGTCCAAAATTGGCCTTAACCATATTATCCGGAATGTCTGCGCAACAATTTATGCAATGTGTTAGTCATGAAGATGTTACCGGTCTCACCAAATTGCCAGGAGTGGGTAAAAAGACTGCAGAGCGACTGGTTATAGAAATGCGTGATCGCTTGAAAAAACTCGCCAATGAGCAAAGTTTTATTGACGCGGCTGGGGATTCTGGCAGGGATATGTCTGCTTATTCAAATGAAAGCACCTTTGTTACGAAAAGTGATGCGAAAGACGAAGCACTAAGCGCGTTGATAGCGTTAGGCTATAAAGCCCCCCAGGCGAGTAAAGTCATCAATTCAGTCTACGTAAAAGATTTGAGTAGCGAAGAATTGATCCGCGAAGCCTTGCGCGCGATGGTTTAGTTATTCTAGATACTCAAGTGACTTGAGTATCTGTTTGAGTATATACTCGACCATAATGCTGTATATATAAACACTACTAAGAGTGCTGCCCTTAATATCATGATAGAAGCTGATCGACTAATTCAACCTAAAGCGTTTCAAGAAGATGAAGTTATTGACCGTGCTATTCGCCCTAAAATGTTGGCTGATTACACTGGCCAGGATCACGTTTGTTCACAAATGGAAATCTTTATTGAAGCTGCGAAAAAACGTTCCGAAGCACTTGATCACCTACTTATATTTGGCCCTCCTGGATTGGGTAAAACCACACTAGCCAATATCGTTGCCAATGAAATGGGGGTGGGCATAAAAGCGACTTCCGGGCCAGTCCTTGAAAAGGCTGGTGATTTGGCGGCACTACTAACTAATCTAGAAGAAAACGATGTGTTATTCATAGATGAAATTCATCGTTTAAGTCCAGTGGTAGAAGAAATACTTTATCCGGCTATGGAAGACTATCAACTGGATATTATGATTGGAGAAGGCCCATCTGCTCGTTCGATTAAATTAGAGTTACCTCCTTTTACCTTAGTGGGTGCAACAACACGCGCAGGTTCACTTACGTCACCATTACGCGACAGATTTGGCATAGTACAGCGTCTGGAATTTTATAATATTAAAGATTTGACTCATATCATAAGGCGATCAGCCCGTTATTTAAACCTCAGTTTAGATGAAGAAGGCGCGGTAGAAGTTGCAAGGCGTTCTCGCGGCACACCAAGGATCAGTAACCGCTTGCTTAGGCGCGTGAGAGATTATGCTGAGGTGAAAGCTGATGGGAAAATTAGTCTCGAAGTGGCTGGATTAGCATTAGATATGTTGGATGTGGACAAAGAAGGTTTTGACTATATGGATCGAAAATTGCTGTTGGCTATTATTGAGAAATTTTTGGGTGGGCCGGTCGGTCTGGATAACCTAGCGGCAGCAATAGGTGAAGAGAAAGAAACCATTGAAGATGTTATTGAACCTTTCCTTATCCAGCAAGGCTTTTTACAACGCACGCCAAGGGGACGTATTGCCTCCCAAAGAGCATTTATGCATTTTGGTATAGATTACACTCCGGATTGATTTCAGATTTGCCGTCGCGAAAAGAAGACAAAAAAAAGCCCACGAAAATCGCAGGCAAAACAACAAGTGTTTAAAGGAATAAATATCCAGGGAACAAATAATACAATTGAGAGATTATATGACTATCAACC
>JBLHNW010000148.1:0-8431 GCA_047622205.1 Paraglaciecola sp. | reverse complement strand
CGATTTTGAAGGGGTGATTTCCGATTTAGACTCAGGATTGCCTCACACAATGCCTTCAGCGGAGTTGTTTGCCACAGAAGTACAAAAGTTGGGTGTTAACCAAGACAGTCATATTATTGTCTACGATAATAGGGGGATATATAGCTCACCACGAGTTTGGTGGATGTTTAAGGCCATGGGACATGAAAATATCAGGGTATTAGATGGAGGTTTGCCTGCCTGGAACCAACAAGATTACAACTTGGATATAAGCTTAACTTTGGATCAACAGCGAGGTGATTTCAGCAGTGATTTACAAGTCGAAAGGCTGATATCGGCAGAGCAATTATTGGAGGATTTGGAAAAGGTACAAGTTATTGATGCGCGTTCCGAAGGGCGCTTTTGCGCTACGGCACCAGAGCCAAGAGCAGGCTTGCGCGGCGGCCACATGCCGACTGCAATTAATTTACCTTTCGTTGATTGTATCCAGAACGGTTTTTTATTATCGCCAGAGGACTTATGCCAATTAATTTTGAAACTGGCAGTAGATACCAATAAAAAGCTTATATTTAGCTGTGGTTCAGGTGTGACCGCGTGTATTTTGGCCCTTGCATTCCAGCAGGCTGGTTATCAAAATATGGCCATTTATGATGGTTCTTGGAGCGAATGGGGGGGGCGATTGGATTTACCGATTGCATAAAAACACCCACGGAAATGTAGGTGATTTGAGCGCTTCAACAAAACTTATTCTATTCTTGCTGTATTTTCTAGTCGATTTTTGGAGTTAGTTCCAACTCAGATAAGTATCCGTCTTGGTTAACATCCAGTTCCGCGAATGCTGAACTAAGAGAGGCATCTACTTTTGCTTCTTCAATGCTTACTAAACCATCTTTATCAGCGTCTAGAATCGAAATCTTTCCATCTACTGCAAATACACTTCCTGCCGCTAAAATTAACACACTGCTTAGAATTAACTTATTCATTTTGATTCTCCTTTTGAAAACTTGTTATTAGGTTAAATAATATGATTAGCGCGGATTATCCTATTGGGGAACCGCTCAATCTGAGCCCAAGAGCTTAGCTGAGCTTTGTCTCCGTTAGCCTTCTAGTTCTATGGCTGTCAGGTATCCATCTTTGTCAACGTCGAGAGATTCAAATGCATCAGAAATTGACTTGTCTGCAGCTGCTTCAGCGACACTAATTCGACCATCTTTGTCTATATCTAACGTTGCTATGATATCTACTTGTGCCAGTGCTGCTGTTGATGCAAGTAATAAGGTACTGATTGCAATTAATTTTTTCATTTCTAATCTCCTTTAGAAAAATCTAAGAATGTAAGTTTGTAGTAAAACTATTGAGTCTGGTGGCCAAACAAATAGGACTTTCTACCAGTTGAATTTACAGGTGATAGAAAGGCCAATGAGCCGCGTTCTTTTAACCCTCTAGTTCACTAGGGGTTAGGTAGCCATCTTTATTAGCATCAAGTTCTGCGAAAACTGCTGACAAGGATGCATCTGATGCAGCTTCTTCGACACTAATACGGCCATCGCTGTCAGTATCGAGTTTTTCCATAACGTCTTCGCCAGCCAGGACGACTGTTGATGCTAAGATTAAGCTAGTGATTGCTATTAATTTTTTCATGATAAATACTCCTTAAATAGGGTTTACTTTAACTAGAAATTTACGATGTGTTGCTACTTGTTAGGCTCTGCAACGTGGTTTTACCTTTCATCGTTACCAGTTTTAATTAATTACATTTTTAAGAACTGGTTTGCGCAATCTAGTGTGAACAAAGGTGATTCATGTTTGCTCACTCCACTGCGTTTTCACAGTTGCTATTACACGGATTGTGCCAAGTTAATAAAAGCTATATATATCAATGCAATAAGAAGTCTTGGTGGGAGTGGGTAGAATATATGGCGAAAAAAAATACACGATGTGTTGTTTTTGAAAGACAGTAATTATTGTTGAGTATTATTATTTATAAAAATCAAGCTGATAGAGTGAAGCTAATTGGTAACTTGATAAATGTTGCGGATATTTACAAGAGCATTTTAATGCCAATATATGCCTTCAACATCGTCACGATTATGATTGTTTAGAAAAGCGCGGGGTAGGGCTTGTGGAACAGAAAAACTGCTATTATTTATGTTAATCCAGCACTTGTTTTTACCGTTATGAAGTTTGAACTGTGGATTAGTAATAACAAAAAAGCCCTGATTTCAGGGCTTTGCAAAGCTTAATATTACGAGGCGAAAACTATGCTGCTTTAGCTGACTTTGCTCGCCGTTTTGGCTTTTCTGGCGCAACACTTTGTGTCAATTCTGCAGGATCAAAATCATCAACATTGATGGTTCGCAACCTACCCAGTTCTGTTTCTCTAAGTAGATTGGCTTCTTCATCAGTAATGACACCTAACTCAATACCTTTAGCTGCAATCTCGTCTAACTGAGTGAAAGGCATACGTATCTTTGCAGCCTTGCATATCTTGTCAAAGATTGGCTCACTTGCGATTACATTCTCGAGGGTCTGTTCAAGATCTCCCAAAAGACCTTTATCATCTCGTCCAAAATATTGCCCCTGTCCTAATCGTGTTCGCGCAGTACATGGCGTTTGCAGAATAGTAGCGATTTTATGGTCAAGTTTGTCTGAAGGACGTGTATAACTTTTGCCAAACGGCATAATCACTGCTTTTAACACCTTACCTAATAAGGTTGAAGGGAAATTATTTAGCAGTTCTTCTAAAGCAATTTCGAGTTTGTATAAAGAGTCTTGCATTGCCCAGTGCATAAAGGGCAGATCTTCTTCTTGACGACCTTCATCATCAAAACGTTTAAGTACCGTTGAGGCAAGGTACAAGTAACTAAGAACATCTCCTAAGCGCGCTGACACGCGTTCACGACGTTTTAATTCACCTCCCAATACAGCCATTGACACATCGGACAAAAATGCCAGGTTAGTGCTAAAACGCTGCATGGAACGATAATATTGACTAGTTTCATCAGAAAACGGGGCGCCTGCCAATCTTGCTCCGGTTAATGAGAACCAAGCACTACGGAACATATTGCTTATGGCAAAACCAATGTGGCCAAATACCGCACTGTCAAATTGTTCAAGACTTAGTTTTTCATCGGTTTCGTTTGCCGCGTAAAGTTCTTTCAAAACGTAGGGGTGGCAGCGCATCGCACCTTGTCCGTAAATCATCATATTGCGGGTCAAGATATTTGCACCTTCTACGGTAATCGCAATCGGCGCCCCTTGATAGGCTCTGCCAAGGTAGTTACTTTGTCCAAGCATTACGCCTTTTCCACCATGTATGTCCATTGCGTCATTAACCACCTGACGCATTTTTTCGGTAAGATGATATTTACAGATAGCAGAAATAACAGAAGGCTTTTCTCCTAAATCCACGCCTTTAGTGGAAAAAGATGTGACGGCATCCATAAGGTAGGCGTTTCCACCTATTCTAGCGAGCATTTCTTCAATTCCTTCCATTTTACCGATCGGAAGTTTAAATTGACGACGAATTCGCGCATAAGCACCGGTTGCTAATGCAATAGTTTTTGCACCTCCGGCTGAGGTTGACGGTAAAGTAATACAACGACCAACGGATAAACACTCAACTAGCATTCTCCAGCCCTGACCAGCCATTTTTACTCCGCCGATGATGTAATCTAGCGGCACAAATATGTCGTTTCCTCGAACCGGCCCATTATGGAACGGAACATTGAGTGGAAAATGCCTTCTGCCAATTTCCAGACCTTCTGTTTCCCGGGGCAACAGAGCACAGGTAATCCCTAATTCTTTTTCTTCGCCGATTAAACCGTCAGGGTCAAACATTTTAAATGCCAGACCAATTACGGTAGCGACAGGAGCAAGAGTTATATAGCGTTTATCAAAGGTGAGTCGCATACCAATAACTTCTTTACCTTGCCATTGTCCTTTGCAGACTATCCCAGTATCTGGCAAGGAGCCTGCGTCTGAGCCAGCTTCTGGCCCGGTTAAGGCAAAGCAAGGAATTTCCTCGCCGACAGCCAGCCTTGGTAAATAATGATTTTGTTGTTCTACAGTGCCGTAATGTTGCAACAATTCCCCTGGGCCTAAGGAATTGGGAACACCTACTGTAGTACTTAAAACTGCGCTCGCACTAGACAGTTTTTGCAGTACGCGAGATTGGCAGAAAGCCGAGAACTCCAGGCCGCCAAATTCCTTTTTTATAATCATGGCGAAAAATTTGTTTTCTTTTAAGAACTGCCATAAGGGCTCTGACAAATCAGCATCTTTATGGGTGATTTCCCAATCGTTTGCCATACTGCAGGCAACTTCAACAGGACCATCCAAAAATGCTTGTTCTTCTGCCGTTAAACGGCTTTGTGGAATATTATGTAGGGCTTGCCAGTCTGGGTTTCCGCTGAATATTTCTCCATCCCACCAAACTGTACCAGCATCTATGGCGTCTTTTTCAGTACTAGACATCTCGGGCATGATTTTTTTGTATATTTTTAAAATCGGTGCGCTCATGTATTGCTTGCGGACAGATTCCAGATTCAGTGGGATAGCAATCACCAGAAAAATTAACCATGAAAATTCGCCTACAAATCCCATCATACTGCCAAGCAGCATAAGCACTGACAAAGCTATAGTGGAATTGAACAGTTTCATTCGAAAGTAACTTACCGCACCTAAGGCGCTAAAAAGGACTAATAACCATAATAATGTTTGCATAATGACTCCGAATTTAGAGGTCAGACCAGAAAAGGACACGGTATTATTTTGTTATCTAAAGATCAAGTGTCTAGAACAGTATACTCTTGTTAATAATTGATATTAAATTATCAATAAAAATGATGGGGAAAGATAAAGGAGTAGTCGGCCCAGAACGATATCTATGGGCTTTTGATAGCTTAGCGTATCTCCATGCTAGGCGATTAAAATCGCCAAATTCTGCTTACTTTGTTTTATATTCTTTAAGCTGAATCTCACCTTGTTCTTCGCCATCCTTAAACTGTTGCAATCTGACCAATTGATAATTGAGTTGAGGAGAAAACCACGCAAAAGTTTGGCGAGTAGAATTTGTACGAATGATATTTACTTTTATCCCTTCCAGCATGCCATAAGGTAAGTCGAGTTGTTCTTTGCCAACTACTTTTAGTTGGTATTGTTTTAGTTGTCCTCTGTTATTTACTACGTCATAACTAAATTCTGTTGCCCCTTGGGCGAGTTTGTACTGGATATCCAGGCGATAAAGTTGGTTATCCAATTGTTGTTGCCAACTAATTGGGTCTTGGTCATTAACCTTTATTTGTTGTTGGTCACTGTCAAACACAACGGTAGTTTCTTTGTCTGAGCCTGTGCCTGTTCGTTTGTATTCATATTTGTAAGGAACTATGGTCTCGTTTGTAAACGAGAATAAACTCATTTCATGTCGTTTGTCAGAAAGAAAAAACAATGAAATTTTGGAGTCATAGGTGAGACGATACTTGTCCCGACCTAATGCCTGCAAGGACAGTTCGGCAGTGCCCAAGGCGCGATCATAACGAAACGCAGTAAATTTCGCTTCATATCCTTGTAAATTTGATGCTTCTACCTGCAAAGTGAATGTGGCTAATATTAACCACATGCTTTTAATCCACAGCGTAGCCGGAATCCGGAAGTATTTTGTCATCTAAATAAGCCCTATTATTTTTCATTGCCAATCTGTTCTGGCAAAACCACTTTATCACTAGTGGATACATTTGACGTTCTTGTTCTTGAACTCTCTGACTCAATTCGTTTGTCGTCTGGTCAGGAAATATAGGAACTTTTGATTGCAACACGACAGGTCCACCATCTAAATCAGGGGTCACAAAGTGCACCGAGGCCCCGTGTTCCGTGTCACCTTCATCAATTGCTCTTTGATGTGTTTGTAAACCCTTGTACTTGGGCAACAAAGATGGGTGAATGTTCAACATTCTTCCCTGATAATGTTCTACAAAGTCAGCGCTTAGAATACGCATGAAGCCTGCCAGAACAATTAAATCCGGAGAATATTTGTCGATCTCCTGACGCATTTGAGCATCATAACTATCCCGACAATCAAAGGCTTTATGGTCAATGAAAATAGCCGGTATACTTGATAGCTTAGCTCTTTCCAGACCATAAGCATCAATCCTGTTAGAAAAAACAGCAGTTATGTTAGCAGGTATTTTACGTTCAATTATTTGCTCAATGATGGCCTGTAAATTAGAACCATTGCCGGATATCAACACAACAATGGATTTGTAATTAACAGTTTCTGCCACTGCCACCTAGCGGATCTCTACTTGTTGTTCATCATTACTATTTTCAATATGGCCGATTAGCCAAGCTGTTTCACCTAACTCATTAAGCAACTCCGTTGCTTGTTCAGCTACATCTGCGGGAAGGGCAATAACTAATCCTACGCCACAATTGAATGTTCGGTACATTTCATGTGTAGAAACATTGCCATTTTCTTGTAACCAGTTGAAAATACTAGGCCACTGCCAACTGCTGCCGTCAATAACTGCCTTTGTTCCATCTGGCAACACTCTGGGGATGTTTTCCCAAAATCCACCACCGGTAATATGACTTATGGCATTAACCTGAATTTTTTCTAATAGTGTGAGTACCGATTTTACGTAAATTCGAGTGGGGGTTAACAGGTAGTCTGCCAGAGTTTTGTCTTCGAAAGCCTGTTCTGGCTTGCTGTTGGATACTTCGAGTATTTTACGTATCAAAGAATAACCATTTGAATGTGGACCGGAAGATGCCAAAGCGATCAAAGCGTCCCCGTGACTAACTCGACTGCCATCGATTACATCATCTGCTTCTACTACGCCTACACAAAAGCCGGCTACATCGTAATCATTACCGTGGTACATGCCAGGCATTTCTGCAGTTTCACCACCAATCAAGGCGCAACCGGATATTTCACAGCCTTTACCAATACCGGTTATCACTTGTGCCGCAGTATCTATATCAAGCTTGCCAGTGGCATAATAATCGAGGAAGAATAGCGGTTCAGCACCTTGTACTATTAAATCGTTTACGCACATTGCAACTAAATCGATGCCAATACCTTGATGTTGCCCACAATCCATGGCTAAACGTAACTTAGTGCCAACACCATCTGTGCCTGACACTAAAAGTGGATTACGATATTTTGTAGGTAGAGAACACAAAGCCCCAAAACCACCCAGTCCGCCTTTTACTTCCGGTCTATGCGTCTTTTTACTGACAGATTTTATTCTCTCAACAAGTTGATTGCCGGCATCTATATCTACTCCGGCATCTTTGTAGCTCAAGGATGGTTTATTATCGTTCACGTATTAACCCCAATGACAGCAAAAAAATGAGGCGAGATTTTAGCAGTTCGCTTGGCGAATACCAAACCAATTAAGCGCTTGATTGCATTAGGTTAAAGAAATGATGAAATTAAAGAGTAAATACACGACAATATTGTATTTAACTCGTTAGCCGTTTATGGGGAAGATCCTAAGTTGAAGCCATTAAAATTAAAAACAAGAGCATTGTCGGTTTGTTTGGCTTGCCTGATTGTATTTTCTTACGCTGCTAGTGGCGCAATCATTAATGATTTATATGACGCCAGAATTGAGGTAGCTGATCAATCACAAGTTATTCGAGAGAAAGCAATTCAGCAAGCCTTCCGACAAGTACTTATAAAAGTGAGTGGCCAGAGTAATTTGTTGAGTAACCGACAGGTTTCAACAAAACTTTCTGAAGCCATTAGGTTTATGCATGCTTATAGTTATGAAATGCAGGATCAGCAGTTATTTGTGAGGGTCGATTTTGATCCACAGCGTGTCGAAAAAATGTTGCGGAGTAGTGGAGTTCCGGTATGGGATAAACGCCGCCCGGATACGCTTATCTGGTTGGCTAGCGAAGAAATTGGTGGGAGCCGGCGAAGAATTGTCAAAGGAGGTGAATACTATGATTTGCTTCAGCTTACAGAGCAAAGCGCTGCGACACGGGGTATTAAACTTATTCATCCCTTGTGGGATTTAGATGATTTTGAAAAATTGTCGCTGTACGATTTGTGGGGTGGTTTTAGTCAGCAAATTATTATGGCTAGTGAGCGTTACGATACTGAAATAGTGTTTTCAGCGAGACTTTATCAGGAAAATGATAGTAGGGTGGGTAACACTGATACCAATCGTGCATGGTATGCCGATTGGATCATGGTCGATAATGGCAGTATGGTTTCTGGTCGTGAAACAGCTGGTTCTCAAGACACATTAGTGGAATTGCTCATTGATATGTTGGCAGACAATCTAGCAGCAGAATACGCAATTGATCTAACAAAACTGGACCCTGACGCGGCAAAATCACAGATAAAAATCACTAATGTGGACTCTCTTGTAAAATACGTTCAAGTACTTAAATTTTTAAATAGTCTAAGTGTAGTTTCTAGTGCATCCCTAGTTCAGCAAAA
>JBLHNW010000147.1:0-8447 GCA_047622205.1 Paraglaciecola sp. | reverse complement strand
AGGCTTACGAGGCCCAAAGTAAACTCGTAATACATTTTTTATGTGCCGCTTAGTTTTTCCGTACAATGCAGCGGCGCCTTGATGAACTCAAATACATCCTACTTATCACCGTTATATAAGCATCTTCAGTTAGTTTGGAAATATAGGTTTGATTTTGAAACTATAGTGGTAGTCGCGCCAAGGCAGAGTGTACTTAAACAACGGGGCAGAGCCCCATGAATCAGTCCCTGCGACTCCTCTTTGCTTATAGTCGATATTAATGAAAATGCGATCTTTCTTGCTTAAATCATGAGGGTGCATTCCTTTTGAGTCAGAGTTGCTGCCACTTTTTTCAAACTGATCATAGTCATGGACATCGAAACGCTGAGCCCCAAACCCGAGCTGAGGCTGACCGATAAATTCCAATCCGCTCCCCTGCTTGTTGCTAAAACTCACTCTACGTACATCGCTGCGATAACCATTTTCCTGAGGTCGCACATAAGGAAAATATAAATCGTCAACTGACATCTGATAGAGACCAACTAGTGCGGATGTTTTTCTGTCCCAGTAATTTTCGTGGGGACCACGGCCAAACCATTGCACCTGTTCGTATTCAACAGGCATTTGTAACAGGCTTCCAATCCTAGGTAGGGCACTGTGAAACTTATGGGCTGCGGCGTAAAACCGAATATCCAACTCAACGCTGCCGTCAGCTTCTATTAAATAGCGGGTCAGATAACGACTTTCCACCTCGGGTAAGTCATGCTCGGTACGGACTTCGATTTGGCCATTGGCAAGTTGTTTCCAATCGAAGATTTTCAAAACGGTGTTTTGCCCGGCCAGTTTCCAGGCCTTGGCTTTTTGGGGAAAGCCTTCACCAAAATCGTTATCCGTGGGAGCGCGCCAAAACTCAGGACGAATAGGCTCTAAAAGCATTTTATTGGAATTTAGTAAATAATCACTTAGCCATCCGGATACCTTATCAAAGCGTAACGACACATTCGCGGAACTTACCACTAAGTGCTTATCATCCTGCATAACCCTTAGTTCACCTAAGGACGGTGCAGAGGGAGCAACAACATGTTGCGGCAATAACAATTGGCTACGTGCCCGCACAAATCCCGCCGGTAACATCTCCTGTGCCTGCTTAGAGACAAAGTCGAAAGTAATAAAGTACTCGGTGTTAGCTTGCACATCGAACTGCCAGTCCAGGTTGATGGTCTTGCTTGATTGGGGAGCCAATTCCAATTTGGTCAGCTCTCCCTGCGTAACTAACTCTCCGTTTCCTTCGATTCGCCAACGTACCGCGACATCACTCAGGTCGGTAAAAAATCGCTTATTGCGCACTTCAACTTTGCCATTTGCCAGATCAACTGCCTTGACATCCATATTTTGGTAGACGCTTTTCACTTCAAATGCGTGAGGGTTGGGGCTGCGATCTGCCGCCATTACGCCATTAGCACTGAAGTTGCCATCGTGATACATTCCGGGCAGTTCCATGTCGCCCCCATAGCCCCAATAGTCTTCGCCCTGAGCATTTTTTAGGGCAAACGTTTGGTCAACCCAATCCCAAATAAAACCACCTTGTAAGGCTGGATATTTCTCAAATAACTGCCAATAATCCGCTAAATTGCCACCGGAATTTCCCATTGTGTGCTCGTACTCACACAGAATGAGTGGACGATTCTCACCGTCTTCAGCGTGCAACAGTGCGTAATGTTCTAAGACTTCGACGCTGGCGTACATTTGACTGTACATGTCAGTATGGCGGCGCATTTGGGCTTGTTCAGACATAACCGGCATTGGCGATTTTACTTTTAACCAATCGTATAAGGCTTCAATATTGGGCCCGTCACCGCTCTCATTGCCTATGGACCAAATCACCACTGAAGGATGATTTTTATCACGCTCATATAGGTTTTCTATCCGCCCTAAATAGGCCTCACGCCAGTTGGGCATATTAACAGGATGTTTTTCCGGGTCATACGATCCGCCTTGATTTGCCGCTCCGATACCGTGAGATTCAATATTAGCCTCGTCCACCAAATATAGACCGTATTCGTCGGCTAGTTCATACCAATAAGGATCATTGGGATAATGAGAGGTGCGCACTGCATTAACATTAAATTGCTTGAGTAAGGCCACATCTTTGCGCATGGACTCACGACTGATCACATGTCCCGAATAAGGGTCGTGCTCATGACGATTGACGCCTTTAAATAAGACGGGCTGACCGTTAATTAAAATATTACCGTTTTTGAGTTCGCTTGTCCGGAACCCTACACGGGAACGAATATGCTGGATGGCTTGTCCCTCATCATCGATAAGAGTCAGATGTAATTGGTATAGGTGAGGGGCTTCAGCACTCCAGTGATTAATATCGGGAATATGCTGAATAAAGCTTAACGGCTCCTCATCTGCAGCGGAGATTTTAGCGAGGGGCAGAATTTTGTCTAATAGTGTTTTTAGATTTTGATCTTGTAAGCTGACTTGTAGTTTATATCCCGATTGGGCAAAAATTTGATGATTCTTGACCAAGCCCGAAAAGTTCAGAATGCCACCTTCATATTGCTCATCCAAGGTGGTGTTAGCGTGAAAGTCACGGATCCGTACCTTAGGCGTCGCATATAGGTATACGTCACGCTCAATACCACTTAAGCGCCACATGTCCTGAAGTTCTAAATACGTGCCGTCTGACCAGCGATATACTTCCAAAGCAATTTGATTTATCCCTGGTTGTAGATAGGCGGTGATATCAAACTCAGCCGGACTTTTTGAGTCTTGAGAATATCCCACTTTGTTGCCATTAACCCAGATGTAAAAAGCCGACTTAACAGCACCTAAATATACAAACACCTGCTTGCCTTGCCAATCTTCGGGCAATTCAAATGTTCGCTTGTAAGCGCCCACCGGATTGTGGTCCTCAGGGACGTCACCTGCTACGGGCTTGTCGCTGAAATCTACGCGCATGTTTATATAGTTGGCAACTCCATAACCCTGCAACTGCCAATTGGCAGGTACTTGTATTTCATCCCAGCTATCGGAAGAATAATCCACCTTATAAAAATCTTTGGGTCGTTCCTCGGGATTGGTGGAGTAGTTAAACTTCCACAAACCATTTAAGTTTAGATAGTTTTGCTTTGACCAAGGTTCGCTTACGAAATCTTGGGGGTCATGCAAGAAGCTATAAAACGATGCACGCATTGGCAACTTATTAATCGCAAAAACTCGCGGATCTTGCCAGTCTGCCAAGGGTAGTTGTTGAGCTTGATTCATATCTTTGGTATCCGTGCTACGTTGACCATGTTGCCCAATACAAGCAGTCAATGCGATACATACATTTACATAAAATATTGAGCGCATAATGACGTTTTTAAAGTGCATGTAATCGTTCAACTCTGTGGCCAAATAGCCATAAACTAAATAGATAGTATTTATACTATTATATAAATCCGAGATTTGTACATTAAAAAATACACGTTCCTAAAATTTTTACTGGCTAGAGCAGGCACAAACACGCAAAATGGCCTTAGTATTCTGTCCACTCGGTATCCCTAATTTCTATGTCTGACTCTGCCCTTAAAATTGGCCTATTTTACGGTTCCACCACTTGTTACACAGAAATGGCGGCTGAGAAAATTCAAGTCGCATTTAGTGATTTATTGGGAGGACAAATGATTGAGTTGTTCAATATTAAGGATATTGAGCTAAAACGAGCTGAAGATTTTGACATATTAATATTTGGTATCTCCACCTGGGATTTTGGTGAGTTACAGGAAGACTGGGAATCCTCTTGGGAAGATATTCAAACACTCAAGCTACAAGATAAAACCGTGGCGTTATTTGGCATGGGCGACCAACTGGGTTACGCGGATTGGTTTCAAGATGCCCTTGGTATGCTGCATGATGAACTCGTTGTATTGGAGTGCAATATTGTCGGCTATTGGCCAAATGAAGGATACGAATTCGCTGAGTCAAAAGGACTCACTGAAGACAAAAGCCATTTTGTTGGCTTGTCTTTGGATGATGAGAACCAATATGAACAAACGGATCAACGAATTGGTCAGTGGACCGAGCAAGTACTAACAGAATTGCAATATTTAATCGCCTGAATTAATCCACTTAAAATGTCTGATTCAAATCCATCACGCTTACACAAACCTTACTACCGCAATGGGATGTCTCACCGAGATGGCGCAGATGTGAGTTTTCAAGACATCGTCAAGATTTTCGGCTTTCGCACTATCACTATTGGTAAATGGGTGACTAAAAGTGAACAACAATTGGCTGCGAACCTCTTCTTTGATGCATTGTGTGATTTGATGGACATTTTGCAAGTACCTGAAAAAGTAATATCTTTGAATGGTAGTCTATCTTTGGCCTTCGGAAGCGGAGGACGTAAACATAGCAACGCTCATTATGATTCAAGAAATAGACGCTTAGCGCTGGCCAAAAATGCCGGTGGAGGCTCACTGGCACACGAATGGTTCCATGCCTTCGACCACTATATTTGTCACAAACTTTATAATGGCTGCGAAGATTTTGAGTTTGCCTCTGAATGTTGGTTGAATGACCACCACCCTATTCGAAAACACGCCTTAAACGATAAACTTAGTTTATGCTTTGAAAGTATTTTTTTAGCCACACAAAATAGCCAGGTAAATGACTACGTATTGCGCTCAGCACAAACAGACAAAACCTTAAAAATATTTTACTACGCCCAAGCCCAAGAGCTTAGTGCCCGTGCATTTGAAGCCATCGTACAGGACCATGTGATCAAGAATGCATTTTTAGTACAAGGCACAAAACAAAGTCCTGAAGCGAAGCTGGGGATCTACCCTCAAACTCAAATAAGAAAAAGAATATCGAAGAACTTTGTGGATTATTTTTATTATTTGGGGCAGGCTATAGAAAAGTAAGCAGTAAAAATTGACATCTTGTTAACAATATTCTTCATACTGAAGCAATTAATAGATGCTCTAAATCAAAACTGTCTTTATACTAGACAGTATTCGTATCAACTATTTGGCGATTAATACCGATGAAAAGAAAAAAGCACGGATCCTCTGACGACGAAGCAGCAATTGATATGACACCCATGTTGGACATTGTGTTCATCATGCTTATATTCTTCATAGTGACAACATCCTTTGTTAAAGAAAAAGGTTTGGAAGTGTCGCGACCGAAGGATAGCAACACTCCACCACCGCCATCTAACGTGAAATCACTAGCACTGCGCATAGAAGCTGACGGTTCAATAGTGATGAATGGGCGTACAGTTGATATTCGCCGGATAGAAGCAAATATACAAAGCTTTTTGGCTGAAAATAATCAAGATTCTGCTGCTGTTCAAGCACATCCTAAATCCAAACACGGTGTGGTGACTGAAGTAATTAATGAAGTCAAGAAGGCAGGCATTCCTAAAATATCGGTTCTGGTATCTAAATAGTCTTCCCATAAAATATATAAAAAGCCGTTTCTCTAAGTAGAAACGGCTTTTTTTTATGGAAATTCAAAATAATTTATGACTACCTCACTCTATATCTAATGCCTCAGGAGACAAAATAATTCCTGTGGTATCTGCATATAGATGATCTTCTGGCAAAAAAGTCACTCCCCCAAAATTTACTGCCACATCAATTTCACCGGTTTCCTGATCATCAGCACTTACCGGAACTGAAGCAATAGCATGGATACCGACATCAATTTCGTCTAATTCGTCAACTTCACGCACGCTGCCATAAACTACAATTCCTTCCCAGCCATTATTTGCAGCCAACCGTGCCGCATACGCGTCAATCAGCGCTCTGCGTAACGAGCCTCCGCCATCTATGAGTAAGACTTTTCCAATCCCGGATTCTTCGAGCGCTTTTAATATGAGTCCTTTATCCTCGAAACATTTTACCGTGGTTATTTCGCCGCCATAAGATGCACGTCCACCAAAACTTACAAACATGGGTTCGACCACATCGACACTATCGGTAAAAAGATCACATAAGGCAGAAGTATTGTAGTCCATCCTATTCCCCAAAAGCTGTTGCTGGTTTCTATTCAGTATACTGCCAGCCTAGCTCAAATCCAGCAAATAATAAGAACATCTTAGCTGGCAACCATCGATAATCTTTATTTAATGACTGTCACAATGTATTCTTTAACTTGCCACTGTTTCTTAATATTATCCGCTTAACATCTACTTGTAAGATGACAAACAGGTAAAGATATAAAAACCCTGATCCAAACTGATAAGGAGCTTTTTCCTTGGCGGTTCAAACTAACAGCAGAATATGACTTCGGATGGCTTAAATGGCTTTCAAAAACCAGTGATGGCCAGACATACCCGTGCTACCTCATAATCTCGGATTCAGAGGCGGCATGGGTATATTACAATTATTTGAATAAATTACTGAGTAGGTTTGCACTAAAGAGCATAAAATATAACTTCTCAATTAACTCCAAACCTTTGCATTTTCTTGCGGTAATGACATCATACTAATCATGTTCTACTAAACAGAAAAACACATGCAACATCGCACAAAAAAAGTACTATTACCCATAGTCTTCCTGAGCGTAATTGGTATAAACGGCTGTGGTCAAAAACGTCCACTTTACCTACCAGAGGAGCCTGTTGAAAATAAGCCATCGACAACCACTAGCGAACAAGCGCCCGTTAACTCAAATAAGGAGCAAGGTTAATATGGATTATTTCACTTACAAGAGTAAGCAACTTTTTGCTGAAGACGTACCTCTGATAGATGTTGCAGACAAATTTGGTACACCCTGTTACGTATATTCTCGTGCAACTATCGAACGTCATTGGCATGCATTTAATAATGCCGTAGGCGATCACCCTCATCTTATCTGTTATGCAGTGAAGGCCAATTCAAATATTGCCGTGTTGAATGTGATGGCAAGATTAGGTTCGGGCTTTGATATTGTCTCTGGCGGTGAGTTAGCCCGGGTGATAAAAGCTGGCGGCGATCCAGCTAAAGTCGTATTTTCAGGAGTCGGCAAAACAGTTGAAGAAATCGAGATGGCACTCGATCTTAGGATTAAGTGTTTTAATGTTGAATCCCTGCCTGAGCTAGAACGAATAAATGATATCGCAGGCAAAAGAAGTACTATCGCACCGATTTCGATTCGCGTAAATCCTGATGTAGATGCTCTTACCCATCCGTATATTTCCACCGGCTTAAAAGCCAACAAATTTGGAATTGAACGAGAACAGGCTGTTGATATATATCGTCAGGCCGCTTCACTGCCAAATTTAAAGATAACCGGCATGGATTGTCATATAGGGTCGCAACTCACTGACTTAACTCCTTTTGTCGATGCCCTCGATCGATTATTGGTGCTAATTGACGAGCTTGCCGAGATTGACATTAACATCTCTCATTTAGATGTAGGAGGAGGATTAGGAGTAACCTACAAGGACGAACAACCACCCCACCCGGATGAATATACTCTGGCTATTGCTGAACGCATGCTCGGTAGGGAAGATTTAATGTTAATTTTTGAACCTGGTCGAGCAATTATGGCAAACGCTGGTGTTTTACTCACTAAGGTCGAATTTCTCAAGCAAGGAGCAGAGAAAAATTTTGCTATTGTCGATGCCGGAATGAATGACTTAATAAGACCTGCACTATATTCTGCCTGGCAAAATATTATTCCTGTTAATGCCGATTTGGCCGATGCCAGTGCTGTTTATGACGTTGTTGGACCGATATGTGAAACCGGTGATTTTCTCGGTAAAGACCGAACACTTGTAACCGCAGACGCTGAACTACTAGCAGTCAGAAGCTCTGGCGCGTACGGATTCGTAATGGCGTCAAATTACAATAGCCGTTGTCGTCCGCCAGAAGTAATGATCGACGGTAAAGATATTTATCTCATCAGGGATCGTGAAAAAATAGAGGAACTATTTGCTAGTGAACACTTACTACCATAATTTTTTCTGATTCATTTCTTAAGGCTAAAAAGCTGTTATCATAAGTTATTATCTGTATGTGATTAAAGACATGGTCAGCCTCTGGCTGAAATGATATAAACACATTATGTGCATGACTAAAACGCTTCGAGTAAAACAGTTTTAGTGAAAAACTTGGTTTGAGTAGTAACAATGCAAATTCAATTTTCCAAGATGCATGGTTTGGGTAACGACTTTGTTGTGATCGACAATGTTACGCAAAACGTGTTCTTCTCAAAAGAGAAAATTCAGCAATTAGCTGATCGTAACTTTGGTATCGGTTTCGACCAAATGTTGATGGTTGAACCGCCCTATGATCCTGAACAAGATTTTCATTATCGAATTTTTAATGCAGATGGTTCAGAGGTTTCTCAATGCGGCAACGGTGCTCGGTGTTTTGCACAATTTGTGAAAATGAAAGGGCTGACCAATCGGAATAAGATTGTTGTGGGAACCAAGGCCGGTCGCATGGTTCTTTTTCTTGAGAAAGATGGGCAAGTGACGG
>JBLHNW010000146.1:0-8448 GCA_047622205.1 Paraglaciecola sp. | reverse complement strand
CTTAGCGCATTATATGCTGTGTAGAATATTTGCTGCGGAAAATCTTAATTAATCATCCTGTAAGGAGCCCAAGTGTCTAGTAAGTTGTTGAAGTCAGGAATGATTGTAAGTTTTATGACGCTGATATCTAGGGTTTTAGGGCTTCTCAGAGATGTGGTGATTGCCAATTTGATGGGGGCGGGTGAAGCCTCTGATGTTTTCTTATTTGCCAATAAAATTCCTAACTTCCTGCGCAGACTATTTGTTGAAGGTGCTTTTGCTCAAGCGTTTATCCCGGTGCTGACTCAAGTGAAAAACGAAGGTGACGAACAGCACCTTCGCGAGTTTATCGCCAAGGTCTCCGGTTCACTGGGTGTTGTTGTGACACTAGTTACCGTGCTTGGGGTTATCGGTTCCCCGATTTTGGCGGCTTTGTTTGGTGCAGGGTGGTTTGTTGACTATGTGACAGACCAGCCTGGCGGTGCCAAATTTGAGCTAGCATCCTTGATGCTAAAAATAACTTTTCCCTATTTATTATTTGTTTCGATGGCGGGCTTGGCCGGTGCTATTTTAAACACCTTAAATAAATTTGCGGTAGCAGCTTTTACCCCTGTCCTTTTGAACGTTGCGATAATTGCTTGCGCAATTTACTTGGCCCCAGAATTCGAACAACCAGCTTTTGCTTTAGCCTGGGGCGTATTTTTAGGTGGCTTTTTACAATTACTTTTTTTAATACCATTTCTTATTAAGGCTAAGGTAATGACCATGCCTAAATGGGGGTGGGCAGATCCCGACGTTGCGAAAATTCGTAAGTTGATGATACCCGCATTGTTTGGAGTCTCTGTCGGTCAGATAAATTTATTATTAGATACGATGATAGCCAGTTTCCTAGTAACGGGCTCGATCAGTTGGTTGTATTACTCGGATCGTTTGTTAGAGTTTCCTCTTGGTTTATTTGGTATTGCAATCGCAACAGTCATTTTACCGACTTTGTCACGTAATCATGTGAGCAAGGATGTAAAAGCGTTTAGCGCTAATATTGACTGGGCACTTAGAATGGTCAGTGTTCTTGGTATACCCGCTGCTGCGGGATTGATCGTACTGGCAGAGCCAATGTTATTGACAATTTTCCAGCGCGGCGCATTCACTTCCCAAGATGCCAACTTCGCCTCTTATAGTTTGATGGCTTATGCAAGTGGATTGTGGAGTTTCATGTTGATAAAAGTGCTGGCTCCCGGTTTTTTCTCCCGACAAGACATGAAAACCCCGGTTAAGTATGGCATTTGGTGTATGGCGGCCAATATGATATTTAACCTTATATTTGCTTATCCATTTGGTTATGTAGGTTTGGCCATTGCTACAGCGCTTTCGGCAACCATGAATGCAGCATTGCTTTATTATAAGCTGCATCAGACAGACGTTTATAAGCTATCCAATCTTACGTTGCTGTTGTTGGTAAAAATAGTAATCGCTACTTTATTTATGGTTGTCACTATCATCTTTTTCAATCCTGCCATAGAGCAATGGGTTGAATTATCGCTGCTGCATAAGTCTTTTGAACTAAGTAAGTTGATTTTACTTGGAGGAATCGTATTTTTGTTTTCACTGCTGTTGTTTGGTGTAAGACCGAATAATTTTCACGGAGCATCCGCCATTTCGTAATCGTTCAGGGTTGGTTTTTGTTTAGCTAATTGCAGTCATTTCTGGATCTTTTTATAAAAAGTCGTAAACCATTGGGCAATCGACTTTCTTTCGCGCCTCAGTCGGTTATAATCTCCCGTTTTGCAATGCATGACTAGAAGTCTTTTACGGGGAATCGGGTGGAATTAATTCGGGGTTTGCACAACATCCGAGACAAGCACAAGGCTTGTGTGCTGACAATTGGCAAGTTTGATGGTGTTCATTTAGGTCATCGCGCGGTATTAACTCAGGTTGTAGCAAAGGCTCGCGAGCTTAATTTGCCGTCGACCGTGATGGTTTTTGAGCCGCAACCTGAAGAACTGTTCACTCCAGATCAGGCACCAGCGAGGCTAAGTCTGCTCCGCGATAAATATATCCAGTTGAAAAATTTGGGTATTGATAGATTGTTATGCATTAAGTTTGACCGAAAGTTCTCTTCTTATTCTGCAGAGTTTTTTGTTGAAGATTTGTTAGTAAAGCAGCTGGGTACTGAGTACTTGGTGGTGGGAGACGATTTTCGCTTTGGCAAAGGCCGTGTCGGTGACTTTTCAATGCTGCAATTGGAAGGTAAAAAATGTAATTTTGAGGTGGTCAGCACTCAGAGTTTTCGCTTACAAGATTGCAGAATAAGTTCCACCGCTGTGCGGGATGCACTGACCAACAATGACTTTAAACTGGCAGAACAGATGTTGGACCGCCCTTTTAGCATTGCGGGAAAAGTGCTACACGGGGACAAAAGAGGTCGAACCATAGGTTTTCCTACGGCCAACTTGTTGTTGAAGCGTTGCAAAGCACCGATTAATGGTGTGTTTGCAGTATCAGTTGATATTGATGGCCAGGAATATGCTGGGGTGGCCAATATTGGGGTTCGCCCCACGGTGAACGGGCAACGTTCCCAATTGGAAGTACATATATTTAATTTTACCGGTAATATTTATGGCCGGTTTATCTCGGTAGCCATACAGGCTAAATTGAGAGAGGAAATGAAGTTCGATACGTTCGAACTTTTGCATAAACAAATACAACTTGATGCCCAACAGGCTAAATGCCTTTTGGGTGTAGAGTAATTTTTAGACGCACCAGCGACGAAGTGGATTTAAGCATACATGAGCGATTACAAACATACTTTAAATTTGCCTGAAACTGGGTTTCCCATGCGTGGAAACCTGGCTCAAAACGAGCCCAAGATGCTTAAGCAATGGACCGAAAAGCAGCTTTATCATAAAATTCGTGCAGCTAAAAAAGGCAAAACACCTTTTATTCTCCATGATGGCCCTCCTTATGCGAATGGTGATATTCATATTGGTCATGCGGTCAATAAAATTCTTAAAGATGTGATCGTTAAATCTAAAACTTTATCTGATTTTGATGCCCCTTATGTGCCGGGCTGGGATTGCCATGGGCTGCCTATTGAGCTGATGGTTGAAAAGAAAGTTGGCAAGCCTGGTAAAAAAGTCACAGCAGCAGAATTTAGACAAAAATGTCGCGAATATGCTGAAAGACAGATTGCCGGACAAAAAACCGATTTCATTCGTCTTGGTATACTTGGCGAGTGGGATAAACCCTATAAAACAATGGATTTCCAGTCAGAAGCGGACATTGTCCGGGAATTGGGCCATATTGTTCGTTCAGGCCACCTGGAAAAAGGCTTTAAACCTGTACATTGGTGCACTGATTGTGGTTCGGCTTTGGCCGAAGCAGAAGTGGAGTATCAGGACAAAACATCTCCTTCAATCGATGTGCGCTTTAAGGTTGTTAATGAGGACGTGTTAGTAGAAAGCTTTAAACATCCCGAAGGGCACGTAGGTGAAGGGCCTGTGTCTGTGGTTATTTGGACCACAACACCCTGGACATTGCCTGCAAACCGAGCGGTATGTGTTAGTCCGCAGTTAGAATATACCCTGGTCCAAGTGGAAGGTGAGGGAGGTAAAGAACGTTTTGTGATTGCCTCTGAATTGGTCACTGAATGTATGGATCGTTTTGGATTCGAGCATTACCATGCTTTAGGTTTCTGTCACGGTGATGCTATCGAAAATCAGCCGCTTCAACATCCATTTTATGATTTCCGCGTGCCACTCATTCTTGGTGATCATGTTACCACCGACGCAGGCACAGGTTGCGTGCATACTGCTCCCGGTCACGGCGTAGACGATTTTAATGTGGGACAAAATTATAACCTTGAAGTAGCCAATCCAGTGGGTGCAAACGGCGTGTATTTAGCCGATACGGAATTGTTTGCGGGGGAGCATGTGTTTAAGGCCAACCATCACGTGGTTGAGGTGCTAAAAGAACACGGTTCTTTGGTTCATCATCACTCTTATCAGCATAGTTATCCCCATTGCTGGCGTCACAAAACGCCGCTGATTTTTAGAGCCACTCCACAGTGGTTTATTGGCATGGATAAAAATGGCCTGCGTCAGGCTTCGATTGATGAAATCCATAAAACTCAATGGATCCCGGAATGGGGTGAAAGTCGTATTGAAACAATGGTGGCGGGCCGTCCCGATTGGTGTATTTCACGCCAGCGCACTTGGGGTGTTCCGATCGCCTTATTTGTGCACAAGGACTCTGGAGAATTACATCCCGACACTAATGAGTTACTCGAAAAAGTCGCATTGTTGATTGAACAAAAAGGCATACAAGCCTGGTGGGATCTTGACAGTAAAGAGTTGCTTGGCGATGACGCCAGTACTTTTGTTAAAGTACCGGATACTCTGGATGTTTGGTTTGATTCGGGGGTTAGCCATTACTTTGTAGTCGACAAACGCGAAGATCTTCCGGCATCTGCTGATTTATATCTCGAGGGCTCAGATCAGCATCGTGGTTGGTTTATGTCTTCATTGATGACTTCTGTTGCGACCAAGGGGCATGCACCTTACAAGCAAGTATTAACCCACGGTTTTACTGTAGATGGCGAGGGCAAAAAGATGTCCAAGTCCTTGGGCAATACTATTGCCCCGCAACATGTGACCAATAAATTGGGTGCAGATATATTACGATTATGGGTAGCCTCTACCGATTATCGCAGTGAAATTGCCGTTTCCGATGAAATTCTCAATCGTTCCGCTGATGCATATAGACGTATTCGCAATACTGCACGTTTCCTGCTGGGCAACCTAAATGGTTTTGATCCAAAGCGGGATCTTGTACCCGTTGAAGATTTGGTTGAATTAGATCGCTGGGCACTTGGTCGGGCGCATTCAATTCAGCAGGAAATCATTGAAGCTTACGAGAAATATGATTTGTTGGTAGTGACCCAGAAACTCATGCAGTTTTGTTCGATTGAGATGGGCAGTTTTTACTTAGATATTATAAAAGATCGCCAATATACTGCTAAATCAGATGGTTTAGCACGTCGCTCTTGTCAGTCAACTCTATACCATATTGTCGAAGCTTTGGTGCGCTGGATGGCCCCTATTATGAGTTTCACTGCACAGGAAATTTGGCAGGCGATGACATGGCAGGAAGAAGAGTTTGTCTTCACTGACACTTGGTATAAGGGCTTGGTTGAGCAAAATAATGCTGGTGAGTTCAATAATGCATTTTGGCTACGAGTGCTTGATGTCAAAAACGAAGTAAACAGGAGTATCGAGCAGGCACGCAAAGACGGTGTGATTGGGGGATCGTTGCAAGCTGAAGTTACAATATATGCCTTGCCTGAACTTGCCCAACAACTTAACAAATTACATGATGAATTACGTTTTGTATTGATCACCTCGGCGGCGACAGTTCATCAGGTCGATGCCGCGCCAGCCAATGTAAAAGCAACAGAAGTGCCAGGGTTGTGGCTGCAGATTAGTCCCTCAGAGGGGCAAAAATGCAGCCGTTGCTGGCATCATCGTGATGAAGTAGGGCAAGACACCTTGCATCCTGAACTATGTGAGCGCTGCATTGAAAACATTGATGGTAAGGGTGAGGTTCGTGCATATGCGTAAACTTTTCAGCCAAACTGGCATGCGTTTTTTATGGTTATCAGTCCTAGGATTCGTGCTTGATCAGGTTAGTAAGAACTGGATCGTTGATAATATTGAAGCCTATCAGGCTGTTCAAATCACCACTTTTTTTAATATTACTCACGTCTATAATTACGGTGCAGCGTTTAGTTTTCTAAGCGAAGCAGGCGGTTGGCAACGATGGTTTTTCACTATTATTGCGTTTGGCGTAAGTGGCTTGATTCTGTGGTGGTTGAAGCAGACAACTAAAGAGCAGGTGATATTACCTATAGCTTTTTGTTTAATTTTAGGTGGCGCATTAGGTAATGCCTACGACCGGCTGCTTCATGGATATGTGATTGATTTTCTTGTGGTGTATTATCAGGATTGGTATTGGCCTGCGTTTAACGTCGCCGACAGTTCGATTTTTCTAGGAGCCACGTTGCTGATAGTAGAAATGTTTATCAACAAGGAAGAAAAAAAATGACTGATCCAACCCAGACCTTAAATAAAGACTCAGAGCTTGAGCAAATCGACGCTCAAACTGTGATCAAAGAAAATAGTGTGGTGATATTGCATTTTGACTTGAAACTAGAAGATGGCTCCGCCGCAGACAGCACTCGAGTCAATAATAAACCTGCTAAACTGCGGATTGGCGATGGGAGTCTGACGGCAAGTTTTGAAGATTGTTTATACGGGCTAAAAAGCGGTGATAAAAAATCCTTTAAACTGGCTGCTAATGATGCCTTTGGCATGCCCAATCCAGATAACATACATCATATGGAACGCAGTAAATTCAGTGCAGAGACACCTGCTGAAGTAGGGATGATTATCGCCTTTACCCAGCAGGACGGTGCTGAGTTACCAGGGATTGTGCGAGAGGTAACAGGGGATTCAGTCACGATTGATTTTAACCATCCGCTGGCAGGTCAGGTGATCACATTCGCTGTAGAAATACTTTCAGTAACTTAAACTTGTTTGATAGTGGATTGTCTCAATACAGTTAGTTTGACAGTCAATTTAAAGGTAATAAATATGCAAATTCATCTCGCTAATCCTCGCGGTTTCTGTGCAGGCGTTGATCGGGCCATCACTATAGTTGAACGTGCCTTAGAGATTTTTTCTCCGCCTATTTATGTGCGCCACGAAGTGGTTCATAACAAATTTGTGGTAGACGGGCTCAGGGAGCGTGGTGCAGTGTTCGTTGATGAATTGGCTGAAGTGCCGGATAACAGTATAGTCATCTTTTCTGCTCATGGGGTCTCGCAGGCTGTGCGCAGTGAATCAACTGAACGTGGATTGAAAGTCTTTGATGCCACTTGTCCACTAGTCACAAAAGTACATATGGAAGTTATGCGTGCTAGTAAAAAAGGCACTGAATGTATTTTGATTGGTCATCAGGGGCACCCTGAAGTTGAAGGTACGATGGGACAATATGACAACCAAGAAGGGGGCATATATCTAGTCGAGTCGGTAAATGATGTCAGCGCATTGGTAGTGAAAAATACCCAGCAATTATATTACTGTAGTCAAACTACTTTATCGGTAGATGATACCGCCGATGTTATCGATGCTCTACGGGTAAAGTTTCCAGCCATTGAAGGGCCGCGTAAAGATGATATTTGTTATGCCACACAAAATCGTCAGGACTCTGTTAGGGAACTTGCTGGTGATTGTGATGTGTTATTGGTGGTGGGAGCACAAAATAGTTCCAACTCCAATCGTCTCAAAGAGCTAGCGGAAAAAATAGGTGCTCAGGCCCACCTGATTGCCGATGCCGATTGTATTCAAAAAGAATGGTTGACCGAAGCTAAAAATATTGGTGTTACCGCGGGCGCTTCCGCCCCGGAAGTTCTAGTCCAAGGTGTGGTAAGCCGTTTGATGCAATGGGGGGCTACAAAAGCCAATGAACGTCCGGGTCGCCAAGAAAATATTGAATTTGCCGTGCCCAAAGAATTACGTGTTAAGCAAATCTCTTAGTAAATATACCCATATCATCTGGTTATTTCAAGAGAAGTGCCTACCAGCAGCTACCAGGCGTTTTATTCATCGACTGATCAAGGGTCAGTAGGGTACAACTAGTGTCACTGGTTTGGCTGTTTTTAGCAGTGGCGCTCAAAGTGTAAGTTGTCGCGCCCACGTTTGACGATGTGTAAGTGAAATATTCCCCTGGGGGTAAGGCCAGTTGCGCTGTCGTCCCATAACTAATGTTTTCTAAACGAAAAGATTCCTGTTGCGTTTGCAACTGCAATAGCTGAGTAATTCCATCTCCTCGACGGGCTCGTAATATTTGATTTTGATACGACGGTAAAGCGATCGCGGCGATGATGCCCATAATGGCTAGTACTATCATTAACTCAATTAGGGTAATTCCTTTTTTACTAAACATGGTTATTTGATCCTTCAAATTTTATATTTTAGTCTATTATAATAAGACACTGCCTAATTATAGGCCTGTTTTCAGATTTGTTAGCAAAGGATTGCTCACTATGAATTACCAGCACGGAATAAGCTTAGTCGAATTGATGATCACTGTGTCGATCATTTTCATACTCGTTACTTTTGGCGGTCCCGCCATATTAGCAGCACAAAAATCCCTACAGCTAAAAGCCGCAGTTGAAAGCAGCTACTTCGCCTTTCAAGGTGCACGAGCGGCCGCCATAAGTTCGGGGAAAGATGTCAGTGTCTCCATCGTGGACTCAACAAACTGGTGTGTTGGTATCAGTGAAAATGGTGCATGCGATTGCACTATCTCACACAACTGCACGATAAGTTCTGTGGAGCAATTAGTCAAAGCACAGGACTTCGGGAAAATCAGTATCCAGAATGTGCGCTTTGGTGCAAATAACAGTGCTGT